>PLST01000188.1 GCA_003164255.1 Acidobacteriaceae bacterium
GTGGGTCGGATTCTACCTTCCTTGCATAATCCCTCTCGCACTGCGGCTGACGGCCTAATGCCGTATCCTTGCTCAGGTGCATCCAGTCCTCTTCCACATCGGCGCAATTCTCATCCCGTCCTATGGCGCTTCGGCTGCCGTGGGCGTTCTGCTCGCCCTTTTTCTCGCTCAGCGTACTGCGCGCGTCGCCGGCCTCAACCCCGCTCACGTTTGGAACCTTTGCGTTTGCGCGCTGTTTGCCGCGCTCATTGCTCAGCGGCTGTTGCTGGTCGTCATCAATCTCCGTGATCTGCGCAGCCATCCCTCCTGGCTGCTCACCCTCGCCATGGTCCACCACCCGTTACTCGCCGCCTTTGGATCCCTGGCAGGCGCGCTGGTTGCAATTGCCTGTGCGCGCTGGCAAAAGCTCCCCTTTCTTGCAACAGCCGACGCACTCGCCGCCCCCCTTGCCCTGGGACTTGCCTTCGAGCAGTTTGGCGCGCTCCTTGCAGGCTCAGGCTACGGTACCGAAACCAGCGTTCGCTGGGCTGTCACCTACACCCATCCGTTGGCCGCCATCTGGAGCGGCACGCCGCTCGGAGTCGCTCTTCATCCGGTCCAGGCCTATGCGGCCTTCGCCTTTCTCATTCTTTCCGTCGCCCTGCTCATCGGTCAGCCGGCCGTCCGCCGCCCCGGCGACCTGGCCGGAATCTGCCTGATCGGAACCGGCATTTCTGTCTACATCACTGAGATTTGGCGCGACACCGAGGGACGTGGCACGCTGCTCGATGGCGCGCTCGACGGACCCCAGGCCGGCGCCGTCCTTTTGGTGCTGGCCGGCGCACTGTTGCTGCTTGAGCGCATCAAACAGCCTATGCCCACTGAGGTCGCCCATGGATGACACGGGAAACGCCCCTCATCGCGACCTTCAAGTGCCCATTCAATCGGCCGGGCAGCGCCTGGACCAGTTCCTTGCCCAGTTCCTCAGCGCGCAGGGTGAGCCCATCAGCCGTTCGCGTGTTCAAATGCTCCTCGACCAGGGCGATGTTCTTGTCGATGGCAAGCGCGAAAAAGCATCCCTCAAGTTGCGTGGCGGCGAGCGCATCACGATTACCGGCGAACCGCACCCTGCGCCGCTCAAGGCAATGGCCGAAGATATTCCGCTCGATGTTGTCTATGAAGACGAGGACCTGTCGGTCGTCAACAAGCCGGCCGGCATGATGGTCCACGCCGGGGCTGGCCAGAATCCTGACGCGCGCAACCGTGGAACGCTCGTGAACGCGCTGCTTTACCGGTTCGCCAAGCTCTCATCCACCGGTGGCGAGATGCGCCCCGGCATCGTTCATCGCCTCGACAGAAACACCAGCGGCCTCATCGTCGTCGCCAAAAACGACCGCGCCCACGCCGCCCTCGGAGAAATGTTCGCCAGCCGCCAGATCAAGAAAACCTACATCGCACTCGTCCAGGGCGCCGTCACTCGCGACAAAGGCACCATCACCGCCGGCGTAAGCCGCGATCCCGTGCGGCGAACGCGCATGACCGTGCAGCCGAACGAAAATGCCCGGTCGGCCGTCTCTCACTACGAGGTGATTCGGCGGCTTGCAACGCGTTTCGGCAAATTCACCCTTGTGCGTGTCCGCATTGAAACCGGACGTACCCATCAAATTCGCGTTCACATGGCGTCGATCGGTCATCCGGTTGTGGGAGATTCCCTTTACGGAGGAGCGGGACAACTCACTGACCAGGTCGTTGCTCAGGCTGGAAAGTCCAAGTCTGCGCGCCGCAAGGCTGACCCAGAAGTGCTCCGGTTGGGACGAAACTTTCTCCACGCCGCCCGCCTGGAGTTTCCCCATCCAGTGACAGGAAAGACCTTGCAGCTGGAGGCCCCGCTCCCTGAGGAGTTGGATCGGTTCCTGTCGCAGCTTGAATCCGGCCCGGTAACCCCCGCTCGACTATGACTCAAAAGGGTCATTTCGCCGCCGTTGGAACAGTGTCTGCGACCCACAGTAATTGATAAAATAAGGGAGATATGACAAGACAGCTTTCGTCCCCCCCGGCGCCCCTGACCCGGTACTGGAAATCTCTAGTCCTTTGCCTCGCCCCCGCTGCGGTCATCGCCCTGGTCTTCCAGTCAGCAGCGCTGCCAGCTCAACAGCCCGCGGCTCAGCCCGCTCAGACGGCACAGAAGGCTGCACAGCAGCAACCCGTCGCTCAGGTCGGTTCAGGCGGCACCGACGTGGGCGTCACCACCCTCAAAACCACGGTCAACGAAGTCAACCTCATCTTCACCGTCACTGACAAGCACGGCCACTACGTTGCTAATTTGCAACAAAGCGACTTTGCCCTGCTCGACGACGGGAAGGCGCCTGAACATGTGAACTCCTTCCACCAGCAGATCAATCTGCCCCTGCGCGTCGGCATTGTCATTGACACCAGTACCTCTATTCACTCCCGCTTCCAGTTCGAACAGCAGGCGGCCACCGACTTTCTGCTCCAGATCCTCAAGGCCCACAGTGACCGCGCCTTTGTCATGGGCTTCGATGTCACCCCCACTGTCACCCAGGACTGGACCAACGACCTCGACGGGCTCGAGACCGGCATCAACCGCCTGAGCCCCGGTGGTGGTACGGCCCTCTTCGACGCCGTTTACACCGCCTGTCGCCAAAAGCTTCTCGATGAATCCCGCGGTCAGGAACCGGTACGCAAGGCCATCATCCTGCTCTCCGACGGCGACGACAACCAGAGCCGCGTCTACCTCCCAGAAGCCATCAAGGAGTGTCAGCGCGCTGAAACCATCATCTACTCCATCAGCACCAATTGGACTCCCAGCCGAGGCCAGGGCGACAAAGTCATGGCCCAGTTAGCTGAGGACACCGGTGGCCAGGTCTTCTTCCCGCCTTCGGTCGAAGAAGTCTCCACCAGCTTCCACGACATCGAAGAGGAGTTACGCAGCCAGTACGCGCTTACCTACACGCCGGCGGACTTCAAAGACAACGGCGCCTTTCGCACCATCTACCTCTATTGCAACGATCGCCGCTACCAGGTCCGCGCCAAGAAGGGCTACTTCGCTCCAAGGAACTAGGGCCTGAAGCTGGCAACAAAGCTAACCGGCAATAGATGTAAGGCTGTCATCCAGAGCGGCCTCACCCGCCCAGGCGCGTTACGTCCTGAGATGACCCATCCCGGATCGCGTGCTCACGCAAAAAGCTCCCGTGCCCCAACCATGCGATCCGCCGCGGCGGATTCTGTCGCTATCGGGGCCCCGGCGAATGGCTTTTGACCGCTGGGGTGATCATGGGTGGGACTCCATGCGCGAAACCTCAACCGCCTTGTCATCTTGAGCGACCGTAGTGCAACGAAGCGAGTCGAAAGATCTGCAGTTGCTTTTCGGCTGCTGCAAATGACCAAAAGCAGTTATT
>PLST01000035.1:0-315 GCA_003164255.1 Acidobacteriaceae bacterium
TCTTGCGCCTGGCTTCGCCGACCGAGTCGTAGGCATGCAAGTAGACGTGCTCGTATTTCAGCGAGCGCCACAGCCGCTCCACGAAGACATTGTCGGCCCAGCGGCCCTTGCCATCCATGCTGATTTGAATCCCTTCTTCTTTTAGCCGTCCGGTAAAGGCTTCGCTCGTGAACTGCGCGCCTTGATCGGTGTTGAAGATCTCCGGGCGGCCGTGTTTCTCGATGGCCTCTTCCAGCGCTTCGATGCAGAACGATGTGTCCATGGTGACGCTCAGCCGCCACGCAAGCACACGTCGGCTGAACCAGTCGACCACCG
>PLST01000035.1:459-4862 GCA_003164255.1 Acidobacteriaceae bacterium
CAGAAACAGATCGGCGTCGGAGACCAGACGCGGCTGGTAGTAGACCGTGGAACGGCTGATCTCCAGCTCCTCGGCCTGCCGGGAAATCGACAATGCGTGCTCGGGATCGATCATCGCTTTGCGCTCAGCAAACCCGCCTTGACGAGCGCACTTTCTAAAAAATCGTTGGCCAGCGCCAACTCGCCGATCTTGGCCTGCATCCGGGTCACATCGACTTTCGCCTGCTCCTCGGCAGTGTCTTCGCCAAACACTCCAGCCGCGCCCTCGGCCAGCCGTGTCTTCCAGTCCGTGATCTGGTTGGGGTTGACATCGAACTGCTGGGCCAGCTCGGCCAGGGTCTTGTCCCCCTTCAGGGCGGCCAAAGCCACCTTCGCCTTGAAAGCCGCTGTGTGATTCCGCCGTGGACGTCGTGCCATTGTTGCTCCTCTTTTCTGCCATCTTAATGGCTGGCTGAGGAACAATCCTTCCACTCATCCCGCTGTCCGAATTCCCGAAACCGGCTCAGCCATAGAGCGCCAGCGCATGTGGCGCCAAATCCCCCATGAATTCATGAACTTCTTTCCGCGCTTGTTCGGGCGTCTCCGGGCCGCCACCGGATTCAAGCGTGTTTGAACCGATGACGAGTGGAATTGCCAGTTCTTGCGCGGAAATGTATGACGCAGCGGGCGAACGAGTAAGTAGCCAGGCATCGTCACCATCGTGCCCGGTGTCGACGCGGAGATGCTCGATGTAGAGCCGGCCGCCTGAGCAAAGAAGGGGCCGGCCGACACGCTCCAGTTGGTGAACCCCTGACGCCACACTCGCCAAGCGTGATGCGACCACTCACTTCGAGAACCGTAGTGCCTTCAACGTGAGGTATGGCGATCTTCGCGCCCATCTTCGTCGGCTCCTTTCTTGGTTGGCCAGCTAAGGGACTTGGGCGATGCTCGCGTTGCGGTGCTTATCTGGGATTTTGAAGCAACGCGATCTCCACGTCGCTGGGCGTTACGATAGCCGCATGATTGGCTTCTTGCTGTAACTTTCTAACCCGACGTTCAGCCTTTGACTCGGGGCAGCGAAGATGATCGGTCTCACCTTTGACCCACACTTCGCGAAGGAAGTACCGGTTGCCGTACTGGTGGAAGACGACCTTGCCTTTGGTCGCGGGCGACAAACTTGCTTCTCTCCGGTCCATGGCCAAAGCCGTGCCGGAAGGACCCCGAACGGTGAGGAAGTATTGTTGTGAATCGTTCAGGAAGTAGGTGCCGGGAGCAAAGTGGGCCGACCCGACTTCGAACGCGAAGGGTATGTTTACCGGAATCCGCTCGATCGGATGCTGCGCGTATAGAACCGCAGACCCGAAAGGAATGGCGAGGGAGGCAACGACGAGGGCTGCGCGAATCTTCGACATCAAGAGTGTGGTCATGACGGCTTCTCCTTTTTTTGAAGACGCCTTACCGAACGCCTTCACCTGGTAAGGCGCAGTCGCCCGGAAAATGGGGCCACACAATTTCTATTTTTTATTTCCGATCCGCGGGCGAGGGGGCCACGCCAGGATGTAATTCGCGAAAGAGCCAGATCCGCGCCAGCGACCAGTCGCGCTTCACCGACCGCGGGGACACTTGCAGGAGCGAAGCGATTTGCTCCACCGACAGGCCTCCGAAATATCGCAGTTCCACCACTTTGCCCTGCCGCGGATTGTGGCTCTCCAGGTTGCGTAATGCTTCGTCCAGAGCCTCGACCTCGTCAAGCTTTTCCGCCGAAATTGCAAGGTCGTCGTGCAATTCGACCCGCTTCAGGCCTCCGCCTCTTTGTTCTGCTCTGTGGGCGCGGGCATAGTCCACCAGCACCCGCCGCATCACGTTAGCCGCCACACCGATAAAGTGCTCGCGGCTGTTCCAGTCAGTATCCTCTCGCGCCAATCGAAGGTAGGCCTCGTTGATCAGGGCTGTTGCTTGCAACGTATGATCGGGTCTCTCATTCCGCATGTACGAACTGGCCAGCCGATGCAATTCTCCATAGACCAGTGGCAGCAATTTGTCCGCCGCCTCGGGGTCGCCTTGGGACATTGCTTTCAGGAGTTTGGTCACCTGGCCCTTCTCGATTTCCATGGAACCGGCCTCCTTTGCACCTGTGGTATTATCTACCGACACGGGGTTCGATTCCACGTGAATTGCCATACTGTGAGCCGCTCGGACGCTCATCTTTACTGCGCAAAACCAGATATCACATGGCCAACCAGGAGCAATCCGCCGAGGAGATCTTTGGATCTGCTCTTGACCTGCCGCCGGAGGAGCGTTCGGCATATTTGATGCGAGCTTGTCTGGGCTCGCCCGAGTTGCGCAATCTTGTAGAGAAACTTCTTCTTGAATACCAGCGCATGGGTAGCTTCTTAGAAGAGCCTCTCCTTGCAAGAAACGGCGCCGCTTCGCCTTCACCCACAGTCAGCGTGCATATTTTGACTGCCGGACATAAGCTGGGACGCTATTCCGTCATAGAGCCAATTGGCTCCGGTGGCATGGGCCAGGTCTATCGAGCACGCGATCAGAAGCTGGAACGTGTTGTGGCCATCAAGATACTCTCCCCCGGCTTGGTGACGGGCGATGAGGTCCGACGCCGCTTTCGCAAGGAGGCACTGGCGCTGGCGAAGCTGAGCCACCCGCATATTGCCGCCGTGTACGACGTAGGCGAGCAAGACGGCGTGGACTATCTCGTTATGGAGTGCGTCCCCGGGCAAACTCTTGCAGCCAAGTTGAAGAATGGCCCCCTCCCAATCGAAGAAGCTACGTTGATCGTGTCGGAGATCGCGAGCGCACTCGAAGAAGCCCACGAAAACGGCGTGATCCACCGCGACCTGAAGCCGGCCAATGTGATGATTACCCCAAAGGGGCATGTCAAGGTACTCGACTTCGGTATCGCCAAGTTGCTGGCGCCGCTTACGCCGGATGCCACAGCCTCGATAGAGACAGGTCTTATTGTCGGGACCCCGTCTTACATGTCTCCCGAGCAGGCAAAAGGAACCGCAGTCGACGCTCGGACGGATCTGTGGAGCCTGGGTGTCATCTATTACGAATTGCTTGCCGGCCGGACGCCGTTTCAAGGCGACGGCAATATTGCTGTTCTGCACGCAATCATCAAGGATTCCCCAGCCTCTTTGCGCGCGTTTCGACCTGATGCTCCCCAACTGGCCAATCAAATCATTTGCCGGTCTCTTGAGAAAAATCCTGCGAGCCGCTATCAGTCGGCGTCCGAAGTAGTTCGCGAAACGTCGAATCTCCTGAATCGAACCGCATCGAGTCCTCACGATTTGACCGCAAAGCGCCGGTCGCGGGCGGTCGCCCTCTCGGCTATTGTTGCCCTTCTTCTTACCATTGCTCTTGGAGCATGGTTCTTTCATCGCTCTTCCAAAAGGCAGTGGGCGCGAGAAGAGGCCATCCCGCAAATCGCGAGCCTCATCGCCGAAAGAAAGCCGCTCGCTGCGTATATCCTTCTCCAAAAAGCGCAGAGCTATTTGCCCGGCGACCCTCAATTGAAGCTGATTGCCGATCAAAATACGCTGCCGGCGTCGATCGCATCTTCGCCCTCGGGAGCAACCGCAGAGATTCAGGATTATTCCACGCCGGACGCTCCGTGGTTCCGTCTTGGCACGACGCCGCTCACCGGCGTCTCGATACCAAAGGGCTATTTTCGCTGGAGAATATCGAGAGCTGGAGTTGGGGAATTGGTAGAGGGTATGCGGGCCGCCAAAAGCATGAATTTCGCGCTTGGCGCTCTGCAATCCTCGCCCAACGGAATGGTGNNCCGGGACAATACTTCGTGGATAGCGTCAGTTTCATCGGCTTTATCGGCCCTTACAAGCTGCCGACGTATTACATTGATCGCTTCGAAGTTACCAATCGCGACTACCAGGAGTTTGTCGACAGTGGGGGTTACGCAAAGAAAGAGTATTGGACGGAGAAGTTCATTCGCGATGGGCATGAGCTCTCCTGGGCTGAAGCGATGGCAGAGTTTCGCGATACAACAAACCGGCCTGGGCCGGCTGGATGGGTTGCGGGACATTATGCCGACGGACAGGCAGATTTCCCCGTCTCCGGCGTGAGTTGGTACGAGGCTTCTGCCTATGCGGCATTCGCAGGAAAAAGTCTGCCCGTTGTGGCTCAGTGGTATATGGCGGCGCCGTCCGATGTGGCACGCTACATTGTTCCGGCCAGCAACATCACGACCAACGGCGCAGCTCCTGTAGGCGCATACAAAGGAGTAGGTCCCTTCGGGACCTACGATATGGCAGGAAACGTCCGCGAGTGGGTTGCCAATGCGGACGACAGCGACCATCGATTCATTCTGGGAGGTTCCTGGAAGTCTCCAGCGTACCTCTATTACGCTCCGGAAGCGCTCTCGCCTTTCGATCGGTCAGACGCGAACGG
>PLST01000035.1:4896-6152 GCA_003164255.1 Acidobacteriaceae bacterium
AACGAGACAGCGGATTGGCGGGAAGAGAAGGTTACGATCGACACCGGCTATCGCGGCGAACGTATGGCAGTATATCTATTCTTGCCGAAAAAGGTTCGGCCACCGTATCAGACGGTGTTGTTTTTCCCCAGCGCGCGTGTAGATTTCATCGCCGACAATAAAGGAGGAACGGCGCTCGGCGACATTGGATTCTTCGACTACATCGTTCAGAGTGGCCGCGCTGTAATCTATCCGATCTACCAGGACACCTATGAGCGTCGTTTGCAGTATTCTCTTCCCCGAGGTTCCCAGGCGATCCAGCTCACAACCGACAGGTATAAGGATGCAGCGCGTACACTCGACTATCTCGTTACTCGCCCGGACATCGATAGCAGCAAACTAGCCTACCTCGGAGTCAGCATGGGATCAGCCGAGGGCCTGATCTACACGACGCTGCTCCAGGATCGCCTGAATACTGCCGTATTCCTCGATGGGGGTTACTTTCTCGATCCGCCTCCGCCGGGCGGCGACCAGGCCGACTTCGCGCCGCGCATGAAAAAGCCTGTTCTGATGGTGAACGGACGCTACGATTACACCTTCTCCTTGGAATTGTCGCAGAACCCTATGTTCACAATGCTTGGCACTCCGAAGAAGGACAAAGAGCACATCGTCCTGGACACGCCTCACGATGTGACCGAGCAGCGTCCGCAACTCGTCAAGGCTGTCCTTGATTGGCTCGATCGCTATCTCGGGCCAGTGAACGAATAACTATCAGTCGGATGAGCCTGGAATTCACTGGTACACAGAGGCAGCCATAGTTGACTTCAGGCAATCTGGTGGACGACGAGTATCGCGGGGTCAGCTCTTTACACCTTGGATCAATGCTACTCAAACACAGCGACGCGAAATGTCCTAAAGGACTTGAGTTTGCGCACCGGTGGAAGCGCGCTGATACTTTTCATTCTCGCTGGAGTCTGGCTGGCACTTCACGGTTTGATTTCAAACTGACCTTCGGATCAAGATCGGAGCTCGGTAGGCGTCCGTACCCCATTCCGCTATAGATCCGCTATAAAAAATGCTCTCGTGAGGTATAAAGGCGCGTTAGCCCACTTAAGGCGGCATCAAGACACTCAAAGTGCTTGAACGCTGAGGCAGAAGGGCTTACGCGAGTAAGTAGCTGGATTTTGAAGGGGTTAAAAAGTCGCTGGCGGAGAGAGGGGGATTCGAACCCCCGGTACAGCTTTTGACCGTACAACGGTTTAGCAAACCGCCGCCTT
>PLST01000582.1 GCA_003164255.1 Acidobacteriaceae bacterium
GCCTACGTCCACTTCCGCAACGTCGCCGGAAAAGTGCCCGACTATCATGAGACCTTCATCGACGACGGCGACGTGGACATGCTGCGCATTATGGGCATCCTCCACCGCAACAAATTCGAGGGCGTTCTCATCCCTGACCACAGCCCCCAGATGACCTGCACGGCTCCCTGGCACGCGGGAATGGCGCATACGCTTGGCTTCATGCGTGCCGCGATCATGGCTCTCGATCGCGGCTTCGACCCGGAGAAGCACCCCGCGCCCGTTCTTGAAGGAGCAAGCAAGTAAATACGAAAAATCCCCGTTCTATGCCAACCCGAAAGGACAAATTCCCCTGATACTCGAAAAGTTCACCCTTAAGGACAAGGTCGCGCTGGTCACCGGATCCTCCCGCGGGCTCGGAGCGGCCATTGCCATCGCCCTGGCTGAAGCGGGCGCAAAAGTTGCCCTTCACGGCTCAGCCCACGCTCCGGCGGCTACGCAAAAGCGCGTTGCCAAAACCGGCCACGAATCCATTGCTCTCGCCGGCGACGTGGGCGACGCCCAAGTCTGCGCGCGCCTGGTTGAAGAAACCGTTCAGCACTTCGGTACCATCGACATCCTGGTCAACAACGCCGGAATCATTCGCCGCGCCCCTGCCGCCGTCCACTCTGAAGAGGATTGGAAAGCTGTCATCGACGTGGACCTCTCCAGCGTCTTTCGCCTCACGCAGCACGCGGGCCGTCACATGCTGGCCAAAGGCTCCGGGAAAATCATTAACATCGCCTCCCTGCTCACCTTTCAGGGCGGCATCAATGTGCCCTCCTATGCCGCGGCCAAGGGCGGTGTCGGCCAGCTCACCAAGGCCTTCGCCAACGAGTGGGCTTCAAAAGGCGTCAACGTCAACGCCATTGCGCCCGGTTACTTTGCGACGGACAACACTGAGGCGCTCCAGAACAATCCTGAGCGCGCCCGCCAGATCCTTGAACGCATCCCTGCGGGTCGCTGGGGAGATCCGGAAGACCTGGCGGGCGCCGCCGTCTTTCTTGCTTCCGCCGCCAGCAATTACATCCACGGTCACGTGCTGGTCGTCGACGGCGGCTGGCTGAACCGGTGAGAGAGAGGCNNTCGGGCCTGGATGGCGGGATGGTTGCCCAGGCGAAGGTGTGCGGATGTGGCGTATTTGTGGCCTTCAATTTCAGTGCCAAAAATGCGCTGCACAGAAACTGTGCACCTGTTCGATGCGCGCGTTTTTGGCGATTTCGACCGGCTGTGCGTAGGCGGATTGGCCAAATTCTTGAGTGTGTGCGGAAAGCACCTTGCGGGACTGGGCGAAATTTCCGTGAATGGAGCCGCGCCTGTTGGCATTGATGGCCAAAATCTGCGAATTTCGCGTGTTTTTGCATTCTTTTTTGCACCTAGAATGGTGAGAATGACAAAGGTCCGCGAATTGGGAGCGGAAAGGCGCGAGGGGAAGTTGGTCCGTTCCCGGGTCCCCAAATGCGAGGGACCCGGGGCACCCGATCGTTTGGGTGGGTCGAGCTTAAGGGACAGGAGAGGAGGAGACGCTGTGTTGCCTGGCGGGGCGGAATATAATTTTTGCGCAGTTGGAGGTTCGAAATGACCGACAGCGTAGCGGAAATTCATTCTGTCCTTGCAGCCATCAACTCGGCCTGGCTTGAGAAGCACCCCTCATCCATGGCCGAGCATCTTCATCCCGATATCACCATGGCCGTCCCCGGATTCAAAGAGTCGATACGCGGCCGCGAGATCCTGCTCAACAGTTTTGAAGAGTTTTGTAAGAATGCAACCGTTCTGGAGTATCAAGAAACGAACGAACACATCGACGTTATTGAGGACTCTGGAATTGCGACCTTCTGCTTCAACATGACCTACGAGCGCGCGGCCGATCGTGAAGTCTCGACGGGTCGCGATCTCTGGGTTTTCCATCGCCGCTTCGGTCGCTGGGTCGCCTTGTGGCGTGCCATGATTGAACTAACGGCCNNACAGCCGGCCGGGAGGCCAGCGCTACGTCGCACGGATGTTTTCAGGGCAGATCATTCACTACGTTCAGGCACTAGGTTCAGGACGACAGCGGTTTTCCAGCTATGAACTTCAGAGACGGGACACTAGCTCTGCACGACAGGAAGACTTTTACGAACGACCTCCGGCGGCTCATGCGCAGCCGCCAGGTGAGATTCTGTAACACTCCAGGGGAAACTGATGAAAGAAAGCGGAGTAGTCTACACAGCCAGCGACGCCACATCCACATCCACCCCCGAGCTTGGCATGGTGCGCCAGGTGCTGGCTTACAATGCGCAGTTGATGCTGGTTCGCCACAACTTTACGAAGGGCTGGGCCGGCGCTCGTCACAAGCATCCTCACCACCAGATGGTCTATGTGGTGAAGGGCCACATCGTTTTTGATGCGGAAGGCAAGAGCTGGGAGTTGCGCGCGGGCGATAGCGTGGTGGTCGACGGGGATCTGGACCATCAAGCCTCGGCGCTTGAAGATTCCGAGGTGCTGGACATCTTTACCCCCTATCGCGAAGACTACGCCAAGTAATACGCTGGTGCGTCGTCGATCCAGGAGGTTGGGTTACACATGAGATCTCGTTTCGCTGCATCACTCGCACTGGCAATACTCTCCGTGAGCGCCTTTGCGCAATCGCCCGTCATCAACGGCATCGCGCACGTTGCCTATCGCGTCAGCGACCTCGACAAGGAAGTCGCCTTCCTTCAGAAGCTTGGCTATCAGGAGTCCTTCGGATTTACCGATGCTGCCGGCAAAACCACTGAGGTTTTTATCAAGATCAACGACCGCCAGTTCTTTGAGGTCTATCCCCAGACCGACCCCGCGCAGAAGCTGGGCTGGATGCACGTCTGCTACGAGTCCGGCGACATCGACGCGCTCTACTCCATGCTCGTCGCCCACGGCCTCAAGCCCACGCCCGTGCGCAAAGCCGGCGCCGGCAACATGCTCACCACCATGAACGATCCCGAAGGCCGCACCACCGAGTTCACCCAGTACATGCCCGGTTCCCGCCACACGCTCGACAAGGGATTGCATCTGGGTGACCATCGCATCTCCGATGAGCTCCTCGGCTTCTCGCTTCCGGTTCCCGATCTCGATGCGGCCAGAAAGTTCTACACGGCCGGCCTCGGATTCGATGCCCGCGACGGCAAGAACGGCCTACGCCTCACCATCCCCGGCGCTCCCGACGCACGCATTCAAATTCGCTCCGCCGCTGCCGCTGCCACGCCCGCAACGCTCTTCAGCGTGCCCGATGCCGCCAAGGCGCTTCAGCAACTTCAGGCCGCGGGTCTCGAGCCAAAGCAGGACCGCAATCGCGTCCTCGTCAGCGACCCCGATGGAAATGTTCTGGCCTTTGTAGCCCCGCGCACAGATGAAGACACTCCAGCTCAATAAGGCAGGAGTTCGCCCACGTACAGTTCTTCATCCGCGGAGTGAAGGTCTCCAGGTTCAGGCGGGCAAGCTCGGCAATCAGTGGTGCGCGATGTGCTGCTCCATGGCTTTTTCGTGCACTAGCAGCTCAGCCAGTACCTTCTCAGGGCAGATGTGGTGCGCTTCCACCCCATCCAGTTCCTGTTCGCTCTCAACGCAGGAAGCCACCGTAATAAAGCAGTCCAGGCAGCGCGTGTTGTAACTGCCGTTATCGTTTTGGGTGCGGTTATACATAGGATCCGGGGGTGCTCCAAGTGTCCTACGATCCTAGCCCCAGTCGATTTTTCCCGGTCGTGACTCACATCACCCGCGCATGTGATGTCTCGCCCGCAACTTCTTCCTCGCAATCGCCCAAAAACTTTCGCCACGCGAAAATCGTTCAATCCGTCAGTCCCTGGTTCGGGTTGCGCCGCAGTTGCCAGCACGTACTCTCACCGCTTTGGGGGAAAAGCGAAATCGAGCAGGCCTGGTCCAGCGTGCCCAGGTAGTCATATTCCGACTTGCGCCCTTTCAGCGGAATCGTCACATACCGGTTGACGGTGACCTTCGATTGCGGCGATCCGCGCAGATGGTAAACGGTCAGGTCGCCCGCATACAGCACCAGAAACACGGCTGCCAACCCACCCGCCACGCGCAACAGCCATTTCAACAAGAATAGAAACAAGGCTCAGCCTTTCTCGAGCATCCTCGGCGTTGCCTTCAACGCCACGCCGGTCAGTTGCCTCCGGCTCGCTTCCAATAGAGTACCTGCCAATTCCGCGGCAGCCTGCTGCGGCCCCAGCCCCTCGCTGCGCAACGGCGTTGCTTTTGCAGGCAACTCCCGCAGGCTGCCAAAGGTGGTACGCGTATTGCCGATGGAATGGGCGAAGCTCATGCAACTGGTTTTAGCCTATCCGAGTTTCAGGGGATTCCGCGCGGCCAGTGGTTAGGATTCAACCAGGGAAGCTACCGGAGCGGGTCGCGGCGCACCTTCCGGCATCACCAGCTTCTGCGGCGCGCAGCAGGCGCGATCGAGCTTTGCGCGGTCGGCCTCCATCTGCCGGTCATTCTTGAGGGCCGCCAGCGCAGCAGCAAGAATCGAAGCCGCCGCCTCATCGGCCTGCGGCACCATCCGGTAGTGCATCCACTTGCCCTCGCGCCGAGCGGTCACCAGGCCGGCCCTGCGCAGATAGGCCAGGTGCCGCGAAATCTTCGGCTGACCCTGGCGCAGAATCTCAACAAAGTAGCAGACGCACACCTCGCGCCCGCCAATCAGGTTGAGCAGGCGCAGCCGCGTAGGGTCCGCAAGGGCAGCAAACAGCCCGGCCATGTCCGCCGATTTTGACCCTCGAATCACATTTTCATTATATCCGCATTGACAAATATGTAGACGGGGCATATATTTGCTTAAGCGAATATGAGGCGCTGGAAAATGACTACAGAAGCAATCGCCCAGAATTCAGACAAAGAGTCCGTGCAGAAAACCGTTCAGGAAAAGTACGGCGCCGCCGCCCGCCAGGTACGCGACACAACGACGTCCGCCTGCTGCACTCCGGCCTTCTCCTGCTGCGATCCCATCACCACCAACCTCTACGGCGATGCAGAAAAAGGCGCGCTGCCCGCCAAGGCAGTGCAGGCCTCGCTCGGTTGCGGCAACCCCACTGCTCTTATCGAACTCAAGCCCGGAGAAACGGTTCTCGATCTCGGTTCCGGCGGCGGCATTGATGTGCTGCTCTCTGCCCAGCGCGTAGGGCCCACCGGCAAGGCCTACGGCCTCGACATGACCGACGACATGCTCGCCCTTGCCCGCGAAAATCAGCGCCAGGCTGGCGTCGAGAACGTCGAATTTCTCAAGGGCGAAATCGAAAACATCCCGCTCTCCGATAACTCAGTCGACGTCGTCATCTCCAACTGTGTCATTAACCTCTCCGCCGACAAGGAACGCGTTCTCCGCGAAGCCTTCCGCGTGCTCAAGCCCGGTGGCCGCTTTGCCGTTTCCGATGTCGTCGCCCGCGGCGAAGTGCCCGATGCGGTACGGGAAAGCATGGCGCTCTGGGTTGGCTGCATCGCCGGAGCACTCGAAGAAAACGAGTACACCGCCAAGCTGGCGAAGGCAGGTTTTACAGCCATCTCGGTCGAGCCCACACGAATCTACTCCATCGAAGACGCCCGCCGCTTCCTTGAAGATGCAGGCATCGACGTAGATGCAATCGCTCCTAAGGCTGAGGGGAAACTGATGAGCGCTTTCGTCCGCGCCACCAAGCCGTCTCTCTCCTGCTGCGGCCCAAACTGTTGCGCAAGCTAGCTCAGGATAGTGAAGGATCAGCACATGCAAAAGCCCTACAACGTCCTCATCCTCTGCACAGGCAACTCCGCGCGCAGCATCATCAGCGAGGCGCTCTTCAATACGATGGCCGCCGGCCGCTTTAAAGCCTATAGCGCCGGCAGCCATCCCACTGGCAACGTAAACCCATTCGCCATCGAACAGGTGCGCGCGCTCGGCTATCCCGTCGAGAACCTGCGGAGCAAGAGCTGGGACGAGTTTGCTGCCCCCGGCGCGCCTGCGCTCGATTTCGTCATCACCGTCTGCGACAAAGCTGCCGGTGAAATGTGTCCACTATGGCCCGGTCAGCCCATCACGGCGCACTGGGGCTTTCCCGATCCCGCTGCCGTTGAAGGAACCGACGACGAAAAGCGCGCGGCCTTCGCGCAGACTGTCCGTCAGATACGCAATCGCGTGCAGCTCTTCCTGAATCTGCCTCTCGAAACCCTCGACAGCCTCTCCGTCGAAAACAAGATGCGCGCCATCGGCCAGCAGCCGCTTTAAAGGAGCCGCCCCTTGAGTTCAGATCCGCAAATCTGCTGCCCCGCTCCACTGCCCGGGCGCGCATCGCACCTTTCGTTCGTCGACCGCTACCTCACCCTCTGGATCTTCATCGCCATGGCGGTCGGCGTTGCGCTCGGCCGCTTTGTGCCCGCATTTCCCGCCTACCTTCAACGATTCCAGGCCGGCACCACCAACATCCCTATCGCCGTCGGCCTCATCCTCATGATGTATCCGCCGCTGGCGAAGGTACAGTATGAGCGCCTCGGCGAGGTCTTTCGCAATCGCAAAATTCTCGGCCTCTCTCTCGTGCAGAACTGGCTCATCGGCCCGGTGCTCATGTTTGTGCTCGCGGTGGTTTTTCTCCGCGGATACCCCGAGTACCGAACCGGTCTCATCCTCATCGGCCTTGCCCGCTGCATCGCCATGGTGATCGTCTGGAACGAGCTTGCGCGGGGAGACACTGACTACGCAGCCGGCCTGGTTGCCTTCAACAGCGTCTTTCAGGTGCTCTTCTATAGCGTCTATGCCTGGTTTTTTCTCGCCGTGCTGCCGCCGCTGGTCGGCCTCAAGAGCGTGGTCGTCGACATCCGCATGAGCCAGATCGCGCAAAGCGTCTTCATCTATCTCGGCATCCCATTCCTTGCCGGAATGCTCACGCGTTCTCTGCTGCTCAAGGTCAAAAGCCGAGAGTGGTATCAGACCCGCTTCATCCCCGCCATCAGCCCGCTCACGCTGGCCGCGCTTCTGTTCACCATCGTGGTCATGTTCAGTCTCAAGGGCAATCTCATCGTGCAACTGCCCTTCGACGTGCTCCGCATCGCCCTCCCGCTGCTCATCTATTTCGTCATCATGTTCTTCGTCAG
>PLST01000403.1:0-4433 GCA_003164255.1 Acidobacteriaceae bacterium
CTGAAGACTGTTACGGCGTTCGAGCGCAATCTGAATAACCTAATCGCGCTTGTGTGCACCTGTGTAAGCAGTTAATCTTGCGTCTGAGAGAGCCGGCTCCGGAATTTCCGGTGAGAGAGAAGATATGAAGTCCCTTCACTTGACCGCCGCGCTGTCGGTTGCTTTGGCAGCAGCGCATGGAGCGTCGGCAGCAACCACTCCCCTTTCGTCGGATCAAACACGCGTTCTGGCAGAAGTGCGGGCCTATGCACTCGAATACTCGCAGAAACTTCCGGACTTCATTTGCATCCAGATCACCCATCACAATACGTCGAGCTTGCATAGCTCCGAAGTCGGAGTTACTGGTTCAGGTCTACCTGCGCAAGGTCAAGATAAGGCCGCTTCGAGCAGTAAGGTCGAGGAAAGGCTCACCTACTTCGCTCAAGAGGAACACTACGAGGTGATTTCGATCGACGGGAAGAAGGTCCCTGGAGCTCGTCACCTGGAGATGCCGGGGGCGGTTTCATCCGGCGAGTTCGGCAGCGCGATGCGCGAGATCTTCGACCCGGTGACGCAAACGGCTTTCACCTTCGATCGGACGGCCAGCCTGCATGGGAAGCCGGTCTTCGTTATTGCCTTTGAGGTACAGAGTAATCCGGGAGCGCGGGTCTACGACGCGATCATGGGCCAGCAAATATTCGCCTCCTACAGCGGGCGCGTCTTCGTCGATCAGGACACAAAACGAATTCTACGCATCGATTCGCATCTCAATCTTCCACAAGATTTCCCAATCGAACTTATCGAGCGGACTGTGGACTACAACCCAGTCAGCATCGCCGGAAATAGCTATTACCTCCCCTTCAACGCTGAAGTCGTGATGAAGGAGAGGGGCGTTTCCTACGTCAACAAAATTGACTTCAAGGCGTACCAGAAATTCACCGTCGAATCAACCATCCATTTTGACAGTGGGGAGAACCAACCTTGACATTGATGTTTCCTGGCAAGGGGCGGCCATCCGCTTGGGCAATGCGTCGCTCGGTAGCTAAAGCCCTGTTTGATTTTGCCGCAGGTGGAGAACCGCGCCCCAGCCCCAGGGGCGCTGATGCCTGGTCAATGCGCTGCTACTTGCTCGGAGAGGACTTCTTCTACTCCCAACCTCGATCACCCCGACAGCAATGAAGAAGGGCAACTCTTTCTAGGAGTTGCCCTTTTGTGTTGGTGTGGATTTTGTTCTGGCCCGGCCGGCAGGATTTTACGGAATTGCCTGGCACTGCTTGAGGGTATAGTTGGCGCCGTAGGTGGAGAGCATGAGGGCCGGGGGCAGGTTGCAGGGCTCGCCATGTCCGGCACTTCGGCTGACATAGTTGCTGTTGCCCTGGGAGCCGTTCTGGGTGGTGACGCGCACGTCGACAATGTTGCCCTCGACCAGCACGGTGGTGTCTACGAGGTCAGTCAAGGTGGCGAGGATGGTGAGATAGGGGCTGTCGGGCGAGGCCGCATAGACCTTGCCGTATTGCGAGTTCTGGGTGTTGACTACGGTGCGCGGATGGCCGACGACGGTCAGCGTCTTCTCCACGGTGTGGCTGGTGAGATTGGCGATGGTGACAGTCTGGTCAGTCTGGTTTGCCGTGTAAGCGCGAGTGCCGTCAGCAAGCACGGTGACGCTGGCAGGATTGTTGCCGACGGGAATGGTGTAGGTGGTGCCGAAGGTGGAGCTGTCGTTGCCGTATTCATCGAGGCTGACGTCGATCAAGGTGATGGTGCCGCCATCGTAGTTGGCAACCACAAGCTGGCTCGTGGCCTGGTTGAACTCAGCATAGACGGGGCCGGCGACGGTGCCCATGCCGGCAACTCCGTTGGGCGGCGTGACGTGGGTGGCCGCAACGGCAGTGGTGGACAACGGCAGAAGGGGATGGCAGTTGACGGTCTGTCCGTTCTGATTGAGGAAGGGCGTGCAGGCGTCGATGGTGTTGTTCTGCGCGTTGATGACCGTGACGGTGTCGTCTCCGCGGTTGAGGACGAAAAGGCGTTTCTGGTCAGCGCTGTTGACGGCGAAGACGGGGCACTTGCCGAGGGGCAGGGGCGCGTCAGCGGAGTTGGTTGAGATTTCAATGGGCGTGGCCACTCCGGTGGTCTGCGCTGTGGGAGCCGTGTTGCAGGCGACACCGGTAGGATCAGTGAAGTTCTGGCTGATGACGTATTCGCGCTGGCCCCCGGTGGTGGGACTGCCGGCGATGGTGACCGGTGTGGGCGCCACGGGGATGGCCAGTTTGAAGGCTTCAGGAGTGGAAGTGAAGAGGTCGATGACATTGCCGGTAAGGTCGGCGGCCCAAAGGCCGGCAGAAGGCGCCATGAGATTAACGGGCGCAGCCGTGGATGCAAGGGTGGTATAGGTGACGTTCTTGGCCTGCAGCGTGGTGGTGATGGGGAAGTTGGAGAGGGTTCCATCGCTGTTAAGGGTATAGCCGGAGGCGCCAAGCTCATCGAGGGTGAAGGTAGTGGGTCCGGGCCCGATGGGGGCAATGGTGAGGACCGTGTCACCTGAGTAATCCACCAAGGTGACGATGCCGGCGGAGTTGGGCGAAGGCGCTGAAACGACCACGGTATACGCGGTGGGCTGCGCAGCGGGCCCGCTGGGATTGACGGGCGTAACCACGGGGCGATACGAGTTTCCGCAACCGGCAACGAGGGTAGCCGCCGCAAGGGCCGCTCCCGCCTGAACCAGGAGCACACGCAACTGGCCTGATTTCATGGAAAAAAGCCTCATTCAGATCGATCCTGCTTCCATGGTGATTGTAAATCAACCGGATGGGGGGCGGGCACGCCTGCAGTCCCCCGCCCCCGGGGTGAAAAACTCGGCCGAATCATGGGGTTTAGACGCGCGAGAGCCCGATCTGCAGCCTGGGACTGCGGGCTGAAGGACCTGCCGGCCGACGGGTTACGATGAAGCGTGAAGAAATCGAATCTAGTGTGGCAATCCAAACTCGTGCTGCTTCTGGTGTTGCCTTTTGTAGGCGCGGACGTGGTGCTGGAAGCGCACTGGTGGGCGACCCAAAACCTGCAGGTGGCCGAGTGGACAGTGGGTCTGAGCGTGCTGCTGGGGCTGGCGACGTGGCAGATGCGCGCGGCTACTCCGTGGGGGGCAGCGGCAGGCGCCGGCATCACCGCAAGCCTGATGTTTTCAACGGTGGCTTTTCCTTACCTGCCGTGGCGGACGGCGCTGGTGCCGGTGCTGGCGGTATCGCTGATGGCTTTTCTGGCGACGCGGGCGGGGCGCGGGCGCAAGGAAGGCCTGGGCATGGCCGAGAGCCGGCGGGGACGCGGCGCAGCGCAGATTGCCGCCAACCTGGGCGCGGCCACGATTGTGTCGAGCGCGTTTGTCCAGTCGTGGTTTATTGACAGCAAGTGGATTCCTGCGGCGGCCAACAATCCGGGGCTGGTGCTGACGGCGGGGCTGGCGGCGCTGGCTGAAGCGGCTGCGGACACGGCTTCGTCGGAGCTGGGGCAGGTGTTTGAAGGTAGTCCGCGGATGATTACGACGCTGCGGCGCGTGGAAGCGGGACGGGATGGCGCCGTGAGCATGGCGGGATCGGCGGCTGGGATGGCGGCGGCGGTGATTGTGGCGGCAGCGGGCACGTTTGCGCTAAGCGGCAGCGCACCGATGTTTTGGATCAGCGCGGCCGGAGGGGCGTTCGGGTTGTTTTTTGACAGCCTGCTGGGCGCAACGCTCGAGGAGGCTGGCTGGCTGAACAACGACATGGTGAATTTTCTGTCGACGGGCAGTGCGGCGGCTTTTGCGCTGGGTTTGCTTGCGCTTTTGTCACTGCCGGGGATGCCGATTCGGCTGGGGCCTTGAGAGATCGTTCGGTCTCCCCGGTCTCAGAAGCGAGACCCGGGGCACCCGGTGACCATCCAACCGGAACTCGATTGTGCTCTCCGTCATTGACGGTGATATGAACCGGGGCTAGGTTTACCAGATGACTTGGAAAGTGATCCATTGGAGCGTCAATTTCCTTTTCTGGATTGCACTGGCGCTTGTTCTGGCCAGCAGTATTGTCAGCAATCGACGTAACGCCACGGTCCACGCGAACGGCAAGGTCGAGTTCGCTCCGCGGTGGTTCGGGATTTGGGCGTGGATATATGTCGCGGTTTGGATGTGTTTCATCGCAGTTAGGGTCCTGCGACACGGCATTGGGCAGCCTCTGACATTCGCGACGGGAGCCTTCCTTGGCTTCGCAGCCGTCGGATCGATCTTCACGCTTCCTGGAACTGTGNNCGGTGACCGTTATCGGTGTTGATAAAACTAAAATCGTCCATTCAAGTGGACTGCCAGATCGACCGCGATTCCTACTTGAAATCAAGCGCCACTGTGGCGGAAACCTTCCGGCAGATTTCCCGAACGGAGACGCGAACATCGACGGTGCTGTATAAGCCGGTCGCGGGTGCCCCCTCGC
>PLST01000403.1:4496-4669 GCA_003164255.1 Acidobacteriaceae bacterium
TCGGCGGCGGACGGCGCTACTTCAACATGCGACATTTCAAGATTGCGCAGATGCCGGATGAAAAACCCGTGTGAGGGCGTGGGGCCGAACTGCAGCAGTTCCGGATACGCCTCTTCAATTTCAGGAACGACAATTGTTCGCCAGTCGGGCATGTCTTCAAAGGTCTCGGCCCA
>PLST01000480.1 GCA_003164255.1 Acidobacteriaceae bacterium
GGCGACGAGATCGGGATGAAGACGACGCCGCCCCGGCGCAAGCAGGACGTGAAAGATCCCATCGGCATAACCGGCTGGCCGAAGGAAAAAGGGCGCGACGGCGAACGGACGCCGATGCAGTGGGATGCGAGCGACAAGGCCGGATTCACGACGGGAGATCCGTGGCTGCCGGTGCCACCAAGCGCAAAGACGATCAACGTGGCCGCGCAAACGAACGATCCTCGCTCGTTGCTGGCCTGGTACAAGAGCCTGATCCAGTTGAAGAAGACGGTTCCGGCGATGGAGCGCGGGGCCAACATCATGCTGGATACCGACAACATCAAGGTGTTGAGCTGGATGCGGCAGGCGCCAGGAGCAGGGCAGGTGGTGGTGAGCGTGAACTTTACGGCCGAACCGCAGACGGTGAATCTGGCGATCGGTGGGGTTGGCATTGCACCAGAGAAGGTGGAGACACTGTTGAAAAGTCCGGGTGGGACGGATCCCCGGACGATCGGAGCGATCGAACTGGGCCCCTACGGAGTGTTTATCGGGGAGGTTCAGTAGGTCGATAGGCCCTGGCGTGGGCGCGGGACCCAGATAACCCGTCGCCCTGCTTTGCCCGTCTAAGTCGAGAGCAGCATTAGATCCTCGCTCATTGAGGAATATCTTCTATTGCGGCATTGAGGCCGGGTCTGAGCGGGGAGCAAACAAATCCACAATGCAGAAACAGGGCATGGGCTGGTGTGTCCATCCGATGCCGGATTGCGTTTCTTTGCGTTGCGCTGCTGGGTTGGATACCGGTGGCCATTGCTCAGAGCGCGGTACCGGTTTCCCCGGTGGATGGTGGAAGCGGGACACGGGCGCCTCAGTCGGCCGGAGAAGATCTGCCGGCGAACATTCTGGGCGCGGTGGCCAGCGCGGATGGAGAGGAGTACGAGGGAGCCCTGGTTACGCTGACGCTTAAGGACTCAGGCACGGTGCGAACGCAAACGACCGACAGCTCCGGTGCGTTCAACTTCGTGAATGTGCCTGCGGGGGATTTCGAACTCGCTGTGTCTTCAAAGGGATTTAGCACGCGGACGGTTTCGGGGGTTTTGCGCTGGGGCGAGAGCTACGACGCGCACACCATCGTGCTACCGATGGCGACTGCGACNNCTGACTACGCGGGAGAAGTACATGCTGGCACTGCGGTGGTCGGTGGATCCCTTCACCTGGCTATCGACGGGCGCAGTGGCAGGCATGGAGCAGGCCCAAAACTCCTTGAGTGGCTATGGGCAGGGCGCACAGGGGTACGCCAAGCGCTATGGAGCGAACTATGCCGACGGCTTTATCGGCAACCTTCTGGGCGGAGCCGTTCTTCCCGCTCTGTTCAAGCAGGATCCGCGTTATTTCTACAAGGGAACGGGGACGACTCGCTCGCGGATCTGGCATGCCATTGCGTGGGCGGTGGTGTGCAAGGGCGACAACGGACGCACGCAGTTTGCCTACTCAGGGTTTCTGGGCAGCCTGGCAGCCGGCGGCATCTCGAATCTTTACTATCCGGCGGCCAGCCGGAACGGAGTGGCTCTGACCCTTGAGGGAACAGGGCTTGGAACTCTGGGCAGCGCGGCGGGAAACCTGTTTCAGGAGTTTGTGGCGAAGAGGTTTACGCCAAAAGTGCCTGATTATGCGGCGACCAACAAGTAGTGTGCGGATCTGCGCAAGCAGGGGCAGACTAGCGCCCGTGACGGGCGCAAGCGTGGTTCACACGTTGGTCCGCGACCTGCGTTCCGGCAACGGCGCGTTTCCTGGGCCGCCGGGTCTAAAGGCTTCGTCAGCAGCGGATGTGTAACCCATGCCGCATGTGTTGGTTAGCTTTTGAGGCGCAAGGCCAATTGTCCCGGGACTCAACCGTCAAGTGCGAGACGTGATTGATCAGCTTTGGACGGCCTAGGAGGCCATTTTGAGCAGTTCCTGCTCAGCACGGAGCCAGTCCTGCTCGGCGAATCCGTCCTGATAGCCGCGCTGCTCCCAATAGGCGCGAGCGAGCTTCTCAATCTCTTCGCGTGGGGGCATCGACGGGGCTGCCTTCTTGGCAACTTTTTCCTTTTTCACGGCGGTCGTGCGTGGTTTAGCGGGTGCTTTGGCTTTCTTGGTCGTATCTGCCATTCGAAATCTCCTTCGTCAGATTGGCCACCAGCCAGGTGGGGGGATCCCTTTTAAGGATACGAGAATCCGCGTGGGAATTCGATTAAGATTTGCGCCGATCGTACCTCTATGCGCAATCGGCGGAGCAGATAGCGTGGATCTTCAATGAATGCTTGAACTTACCGAACTTAGTGGAGGAGGCATCCTTGCTCAAAACCCTCCGGGCGTGTTTGACTGGTTGCCGAAAGGTGAAGGACGACTATGGGATACGTACTTGCGCTGGACCAGGGAACGACGAGTTCCCGCGCAATTCTCTTTGAGGAGGCGGGGACGATTGCCGCCACGGCACAGCACGAGTTTGAGCAATTTTACCCGCAGGCGGGGTGGGTGGAGCACGACCCCACGGAGATCTTGACCAGCCAGCTTTCGTGCGCGGTGGAGGTGCTGGGCAAGATCGGGGCGCGTCCGCGGGATGTAGCGGCGATCGGCATTACGAACCAGCGCGAGACGGTGGTGGTTTGGGAACGAGCGACCGGCAAGCCGATTCACAAGGCGATTGTGTGGCAGGACCGGCGGACCGCTTCGCGGTGCGGGGCTTTGGAGGAGAGTGGGGTTGGGGAAAGTGTGTCTTCGAGGACAGGGCTGGTGCTGGACCCCTACTTCTCCGCAACTAAGGTGGCCTGGATTCTCGACAACGTCGAAGGGGCTCGGGCGCGCGCGGAACGGGGCGAGCTGGCGTTTGGGACCATCGACAGCTGGCTCATCTGGCATCTGACGAGCGGGAAGCGCCATGTGACGGACGTGACCAATGCGTCGCGGACGCTGCTCTACAACATCGTGAAGGGCGAGTGGGACGAGGAACTGCTGAAGATCTTCGGGATTCCGGCGAGCATGCTGCCGGAGGTGGCGTGGTCGAGCGAAAAGGTGGGGGAAGTGACCACAACGCTGGGGCTGGGCGGTGCTGCGATTGCGGGGATTGCGGGCGATCAGCAGGCGGCGCTTTTCGGGCAGCTTTGCTGGAGCGCCGGGGAAGCCAAGAACACCTACGGGACCGGGTGCTTCCTGCTGCAGAATGTGGGGACGGAGTTTGTGCGTTCGCGTCACAGGCTGATTACGACGCTGGCCGCAAGTGCGGGACGGCGCAGGGAGTATGCGCTGGAGGGGAGCATCTTTATCGGCGGGGCCGTGGTGCAGTGGCTACGCGACAATTTAAAGCTGATTGGATCGTCTGGAGATGTGGAGGCGCTGGCCGCGAGCGTGCCGGATACGGGTGGCGTGGTGTTTGTGCCGGCGTTTGTGGGGCTGGGCGCTCCGCACTGGGATGCGCACGCGGCGGGCATGCTGATCGGATTGCGGCGCGACACCCGGCCGGGGCACATTGCGCGCGCGGCACTGGAGGCGATCGCCTTCCAGGTGGCGGACGTTCTGGAGGCGGTGCACAGCGAGACGGGAACTCCGCTGGCGGCGCTGCGGGTGGATGGCGGGGCGAGCGTCAACGATCTGCTGATGCAGTTCCAGGCGGACGTGCTGGGCGTGCCGGTGGTGCGTCCGCAGGTGACGGAGACAACGGCGCTGGGCGCGGCCTATCTGGCGGGCTTGGCGACGGGATTCTGGGCGGGCCCGGAGGTGTTGCGGGCCAAGCGGAAGGGCGATACGCGTTTCGAGCCGCAGATGGACGCGGCTGACCGAAAAGCGCGGCGCGGCCAGTGGCAGCGCGCGGTGGAGCGGGCTAAGGCCTGGACGGAGTGAGGGCGTCACCGAGCGAGGCGATTTAGGTTGCGCCCGGCTGGAGGGGCAGTATGCTTAGGTGGTTGAGCAGGAAATTTTCCCGCAAGGAGGCCACCATGGCGACTGCCAAATGCAGTCACGTAGCGGAACACCTGAAGAAGGTGAAACCGCAGACAAAGGGGTGCGAAGAGTGCATGAAACTTGGCCAGAAGTGGCTGCATCTGCGCATGTGCCTGGAGTGCGGGCATGTGGGCTGCTGCGATTCTTCGCCGGGGCGTCATGCGCGGGCGCACTTTAATGAAACAGGGCATCCGCTGATCCAGTCAGCCGAGCGCGGAGAAGACTGGAAGTGGTGCTATATCGATGGGATTTATATATAGGAAAAGCGGAGCTGGGTCTAGGCCAGCTCCACTTCGATTTTCTTTGCTTCCGCATCGAGCTTCTTGATTTTGAAGCGGCGGATCTGGCCTTCTGCCAGGGGTTCGGGTGCGGCCGAGGCGGCCTGCGTGTTGCCTTTCCAGCGATCCTTGAGCATGGAGGAGAGCGCTGAGAGGTCGGGCGCTCCGGGTGTGGCGGCAGCTGGAGTGTCGGGTTGCGCAACGGGAGCAGCGGCTGCATTGCCTGTTGCGCGGATGCCTTCGCCCAACTCTGCTACGATCTTTTTTCCTGACAACTCAACTACGCGGCCGGAAACTTCGTCGCCGACTTTGTGTTCTGCAATGAACTCATCAATGTCAGAGGGGATGAGCTGCTTCATCGAGAGCTTGATCTGGCGTTTTTCAGAATCGATGGCGAGGACCTGTGCTTTGACGACTTGGCCAGCGCGCAGAGCATCGGATGGATGGTTCAGGCGGCGGTCGGCGACAATCTCGCTGATGTGGACGAGACCTTCGACGCCCTCGGCGATCTGAACGAAGGCGCCGAAGTTCATGAGCTTGGTGACAGGGCCTTCCACCTGGGAGCCGACGGCGAAGGTACGCTGTGCATCGACCCAGGGATCGGCGAGGGTTTGCTTGAGGCCGAGCGCGATGCGGCGTTCTTCAGGCTTGATGGACAGGATGACAGCATCGACGCGGTCGCCCTGCTTGAGGACGTCGCTGGGATGGCGAATCTTTTTGCCCCAGGACATTTCGGAGATGTGAATGAGACCTTCAACGCCGGGCTCGATCTCGACAAATGCACCGAAGTCCATGAGGCGGGTGACGGTGCCGGAGACGCGCTGGCCGGCTTGCAGGCGGTCAGGCGCGGTGGCCCAGGGCTCAGCCTGGAGCTGCTTGAGGCCAAGGGAGATCTTCTTGGTGTCAGGATCGATTTTGAGAATGCGGACCTGGAGCTCCTGACCGACGGAGAGCACATCTTCAGGCTTGGCGATGCGGGTGTGGGCGATGTCGGAGATGTGGAGCAGACCGTCAATACCACCGAGATCGACGAAGGCTCCGTAGGGCATGAGCGTGCGCACGGTGCCGGGGAGGACGTCACCGACAGCCATGGCGGCATGACGCGTTGCACTGGCGGCGCGGGCCTGTTCTTCAAGGACGACGCGGCGGTCGACGACGACGTCTTCATCCGTGGTGTCGAGCTTGGTGATGCGGCAGGTGATCTCAGTGCCGACGAGCTTTTCGAGCTCGACTGCGTCCTTGGTTCCGCTGCGGCTTGCGGGCATGAAGGCGCGCACGCCCACATCGACGGAGAGACCGCCTTTGATGACCGCAGTGACGGTGCCGACGATGGCAAGCTTCTGGTTGAAGGCCTCTTCGAGGGCCGTCCAGTCGCGAGGCTGCGCGACTTTGAAGCGGGAGAGCTCGTAGTAATGCTCCTCATTGCGGCCTGTGACGGAGACAGGGAAGCTGTCGCCGGGCTTGACGCCCTCAGCGTTGTTGGCAAAGGCAGAGCGGGGCAGGACGCCCTCGGTCTTGTAGCCGATGTCGAGGAAGACCTGNNCGAAGGATTCGGTTGGTTCTTCTTCTGCGGGCGGCTCCTTAACTGGAGCCGGTTCGGGCGGAGGATCGCCGATGGGTTTGCTGGGAGGCTCGGGCTCGGGGGCTGGAGGGGCTTCGGGCTCTGGTTCGCGTACGGTCTCGGTGACCGGCTCT
>PLST01000020.1 GCA_003164255.1 Acidobacteriaceae bacterium
ACAACTGCGGAGCATTTAGGAAAATAAGTGTATTTCGTCAAGTTTTATTGCAAGAAAACTTGACAATACGATACCGTTGAAGGATACTGACAGCGTGAGAACGCAATCAAAACAGCCAACGGAGTCGAGTCCGATCATGGGTCTTGTCCGCCGCCGGATCGGGTGCGCGGGCGAACGCCTATGGAGACTTGAAGATTTCGGCGACCTGCCGTTTTCGGCTGTTGCGCAATCACTGTCACGCCTCACGCGCGAAGGGACTATCGAACGCCTCAGCAAAGGCGTCTACTATAGTGCCCGACAAACGGCGTTCGGGAAGAGCTTGCCAAGTCCAACTGCCATCCAAGAACTCGCGTCCCGCCGCAAGACTGTCTATCCAGCGGGTATCGCCGCCGCCAATCTTCTCGGCTTTACCACGCAAACCGCACGGCGCAGCGAGGTTTCTACCAGCGCGCTCAGCCTGCCCCGGAAACTCATTGGCAGCGAGACCGTTGTTCACACCCGGCGACCGGAGGCATGGGCCAGGTTGTCCGAAGCCGATGCTGCTCTGCTTGACTTCCTGAGACGGGGAGCAAAAAGCAGCGAACTCTCGCCAGAGGAAACCACCGACCGAACCGTGGCGCTGCTCTCTGAAAGTGGCCGCTTTGAGCGTCTTCTCAAAGTGGCGGACTCTGAACCCCCAAGGGTGCGCGCGATTCTTGGAGCTGTTGGCGAACAGATCGGCAAACCGGCTGAAATGATGCAGAGGCTACGGGCTTCTCTGAATCCGTTTTCCAAGTTCGACTTCGGGCTTCTGGCCGGCCTGCCATGCGCGAAACGCTGGCAGGCGAAGGGAATCATGGACGAGAAACAGGACTTCGGCGAGACCGAGAAAACTGAATTCGAGCGGGGCGGCGACACCGCTGGAGGGGCGAAATGAAGCTGTATGAACATCCAGATTTCGAGCAGGCGATTCTCAGGGCTGCGAAGCATTTTGGGGAGCGCGGGTTGCGCCCCGCAGTCATTGAGAAGGATTACTACGTCACCGAGGCGCTACGAATCATCTCCGTCACCGCCGGCGACAAAGTCATCTTCAAAGGTGGTACGAGCCTGTCGAAAGGTTGGAACCTGATTCAAAGATTTTCAGAAGACATCGACCTTTTCCTCGATCCGCTCGCGTTCAANNGGATTCGGTCGCAACGACCGCTTCTCCTATGCGCAGCGTTTTGGTGGACCGGGTGAAGTCGCCGGTCGCGTCTTTCTCGAAGCCGGGACGGCAAGTGGCCGCGAGCCTACAAGCGTTGTTGACCTGCGTTCCTATATTAGTCAGTTCCTGGAGGAAACCGGCACCTCACTCGGCGCAGAGGATGAGGGACGATTCCCATTGCGGCTGCTGCACTTCCGACGGACATTCGTCGAGAAGATGTTTGCCATCCACGCGAAGGTGGAATTGCTCAAGCGCGACCGACAGCCGATTGGAACATATGCAAGGCACTATTACGATCTGTTCCAATTGGCTGGGCAGGACGAAGTGATCGCCATGCTGAAATCTGCCGAATACGCTGCAATCAAGGCTGACTACGATCAGATCAGTAGCAGACATTTTGCGAAAAGCTATTTTCACCCCGACGATATGAGCTTTGCGAAGAGCGATGCTCTCTTCCCGCCGAAGGAACTCGCCGCAACCATCGAGGCGGAATATGAGGGGCAGTGCAAGGTGCTTTGTTACGGCCAGTATCCATCGTGGAAAGAGATTCAGGCTCGCCTGCTGGAGCTGCGACCTCTCCTATAGCAGCAGATGTTAACCCATGCACGTGTTCCCTTAATGGTTGGGGATAAGAAAATGGCGGTATGCTTCCAGTTAACCTGAACGACTTGACACCTTCTCATATCCAGAACCTCATCGACTCAGAGGTTGCTGAAGGCTTGATGTTGGAGTATAAGCAGGAATTGCCTAGCAACCAAAGTGAAAAGAAAAAGGATTTTCTCTACGAAGTCGCCGCAATGGCAAACGCCGGTGGTGGAGACATTGTGTTCGGCATTGTGGATAGGCCTGGGGCTGACAATCAATCCACCGGGATAGCAGACAGCCTTTCAGGAATCAAACTGCTAAATGAACAAGTTGAGAAGGACCGGCTTTCAAACCTCATCAGAGACGGCATCGATCCACGTCTCACCGGGATTGCGATGCGTTCGGTCAAATGCCAGGACGGAGACGTGTTGGTGCTTCGCATCCCTCGCAGTTGGAACAAGCCTCACTTGGTCACTGTAGATGGTGTAAATCGGTTCTATCTACGCGGAGGGACAACAAAATATCCGATGAGAGTAGACGAAATCAGAAGGGCGTTTGCAGAGCAGGACGAACTTGGCGAAACCATCAAAAGATGGCGGGAGAATCGAGCGGAACTCGTAAGCAAAGGAAGAGGACCAGTCAGACTCGCAGGCGATGTCAAATGGTTATTCCACGTCATCCCTGCGTCTGCCTTTCGCAGAGATGTGCTTAGAGAAAGCTGGACAGTTGCAGAACAGGAAAAGCGTCAAGTGCATGTTCCGCATGAGTTGCGCTCGTGCCGGTACAATGCGGATGGTTTTTTGTGTCTGGCGGATACCGGCGCTCAATTCACGGCCTACGGCTACACCCAACTTTTTCGTTCCGGCATTATCGAGTATGCGGACGGGTTTTGCTGTAACCCGCCACCAACTGGTGGTCATCCAATGATCTTTGGCCAGGAGCTTGAAAAACAGATGGTCAACTGCTATGAAGATGCAATCAGCCGATTTCGACTGAATGGGCGCAGGGAGCAGTTGTACGTCGGCTTTTCGCTAATTGGAATTGCGGGCAGAGCGTTTTTCGTCACGACAATGCAGAGCGCATTTCCGCAGACTGCCGGAATCAACCTGGACATCTTTACATCCCCTGAAGTCTTTGTGGACATCGATGATCCCGAAGAATCACCTTACGGCAACACGCTTCTTCCCCTGGTGGATACGATGTGGCAGGTGGGCGGACGTCAAGGAACACCATTTAGGCCCAACGGGGAATGGAAACCGTTCGGACGGTATGACTGACAGTTTTGCGAAATCTGCCCGATTGGGCGAAGGTCTGACAGGTAATGATCCGAACTGCCGCAATATGCGAAAATTGACCAGAAAGGTACGGTCGGTGTCTACTCTTTTCTTTTCGTATTCACATGTTGACGAGGATCTCCGGGACCAGTTGGAGGTGCATCTTTCTGCCCTAAAGCGTCAGGGGCTCATCAGCTCATGGCATGATCGCCGTATCGCCGCTGGTTCCGAATTTGCGGCGCAAATAGATCAGCATCTCGACTCAGCCGATCTAATTCTCCTGCTTGTCAGCCCCAATTTCATCGCTTCGGACTATTGCTACGATCTGGAAATGACGCGGGCCATGGAGAAGCACAGGAATGGAGAAGCGCGAGTAATCCCGGTGATTCTGCGTCCTTGCGACTGGCACGAACTCCCGTTCGGAAAGCTTCAGGCCATACCGAAGGACGGCAAGGCAATCAAGACTTGGCCGGACATCGATGAAGCGTTTTTGGATGTCGTCAGAGCAATCAAAATCGCTCTCCAGTCGGTGCGCGTAAATACGATTGCCGTACCAGCGACGGCGGCGGTTCCAGAAGCGTTTTCTTCCGCCACTCCAGTAATTCGCTCCAGCAATCTCCGCGTCCGGAAAAAGTTTACGGACCTCGATAAGGACCGCTTCAGGCATGAGGGATTTGAGTACATCGCGAAGTTCTTTGAAGGCTCCCTGCAGGAACTCGCAACCCGCAATCCAAATCTCGATCAAACTTTTCGGAGAATCAATACAAATCAGTTCAGCGCTGCCGTGTACCTGGACGGTGATAAGGTCTGCCAGGGTTCAGCCTCGATCTCGGGTGGCGTCATGGGAGGCAACAGTATTGAGTACGCTATGACGGATGACGCTAGGTTCGGTGGCATGAATGAAGCCGTTTCGGTCAAAGCCGACGATCAGATGCTGTACTTCGAACCTCTGGGTATGCAATCCTATGGGCGCCATAAGGAAAAGTTCACCTTTCAGGGTGCAGCGGAATTCTTTTGGGGGTTGTTCATTCAGCCACTTCAGCCGTGACCGTTTCCTTCTGCCGGAAAGACTATGGGCGCAGGAAATGCCCCTTTACAATTTTCTGAGATCACCCTCGCCGGCGTATACTCATGCTCTAGGTGGGGGCAAGGGAATGGGTGACTTTGCTAAACGGCAGGCGGCTCAAATCACGTATGCGGAAGAGCAACGCAAGGAAGCGGCGATACAAGCCAATTCTGAGAGTCAAGCTTCTGTTGAGCGGGAAAATCTCAAAAGGAAACTCGGACCCGATTTGTGGCTCAGTTTTCGAGAGTTGATCGTCGCCAAGTGTCAGGCAGTAAATAAAGAGCTTGGTAAAGAGCACTATCGGTCGCACGACGAGTTGCCCAACAAGTTGCGTGTAATTAGACTCAGTCCTGTAGCTAATCTGAGTCTTGAGTTCTTCCCGGATGGCAACCGAATCCACTATGACTCAGGCGAATGTGTCGGGGATTATCTCATCGAAATAGACGGGAGTTCGGGGCAAGCGATTCTGTCTGATGCATATCATCGCACCTTTGAACAGGAATCGACGGCGGAGCATCTTCTCGAAAACTGTTTGGAGAAAGCACGTTTCTGAGTAATGCATCACCTGAGCAGCATTATGATCTATGCAGTCGGCGCTACGCGGCGGGCGCTAATCCGCAGCACGGCGCAAACAATCGCCTAATCGTCCCCGGCAAGAATGAATTCCCTGTACGGTCCCACTGTATCGAGTACCGCCTTGTGTTTCAGGATGAAGGTTGCGAATTCCTTGCCGTCTCTGGGTGCAATGAGAGGCTCCTGACTTGGCGGCAATGTTGGGCGAGCGTGCAACCTCATCTGATCCAGCGCGTACAGGTACCCGCCTCCATTTGAGGGGGTCATGCCAGGCCACGCAGAGAGGGCCGCTGCGCCTGTAAGGTTTGGGTTCGGCCAGGTCATGCTTTTGAATCGCTCATCATAAACGATTTTGAACCCCATCCTTTTTGCAAGTGAAATTGTGCGTTCAAGGGGTTCGAAAGCAAAGCCATCGCGTGGGCGAATGAAATTCTCCTGCGTCACCCACTGCTGAATTAGGGCATCGGCCTTTTGCCTTGTCTCGAACTCCGTGCCTGTCAGGACAAGAGATTCCACGCCGTCACATATCTGGATAAGTTGAGTTTCGCGTGACCCGTCCACAAAGAAAACCAGCAAGTGCCGGACAGATTTCTCTGCCGCATTCGTAAGCGTTGCGTAGAGTCTTGGCTTGTTTGTGTGCATATCCGCTCCTAGTTTCGATCAAAGTCGGGGAGCCAACCTAGATAAACGGCATCTTCGTCACTCAGGCCATGATTTAACAGCGTTTGGTGTTTGTCGTCGCTGGCGAAGAACCTCTCCACTGCGCTGTCCGTGTAGCAAAGGCGCCGCTGGAGATCGACCGTAAGATTCTCCTTGCTCAAATACCGCTTCGTCGCCATTGCCCCGCCATTCCGGCGGGAAAGCGCGAGCGCAATCATGTAGGACGGCGGGGTGGCAGGGTGCGTTCTGTCCGTCATTTCATCCACAAACACAGTAAAGTTCCGCATAAAGCCAACCTTATATCATACAATACACTCAAAGAACCCGAAACTCCAGCGGGCGGATGGTAGCGCTAGCGCCCTCGATCAGTTGTTTGCCTTCTTTTGAAACGTGGCGTCTGCTTCGCGGGCACTTCGAGGGCGTCGCCTGGGCCATCATTGACGGTGATCTGGGTTGAAGGACGGTCTTCGGCGGGTTCATCTGGTGCGTGTTCTTGGCTGTCATCGGATTCACGTTCGTCCGGAACGGTTTTTGCAGGTGACTGTTCTTCCGTCTCTGCATCGACAAG
>PLST01000006.1:0-4514 GCA_003164255.1 Acidobacteriaceae bacterium
GCCTTGCGCCACTCGATCACGCCCAGGTCTAGGTAGTCGGCGTACTTCTCCGTGTATTTGACGCTCGGACGTTCCTCCAGCTTGGCGCGGCTCGGTCCATCGGGCAGCACCGGATGCTTCACCACATTCTGCGCAATCGCCTCCACCAGCGGATAATCGGCCACCGTCTGTACAAAGATGGCTCCGTTGTTCGCTCGCGGCGTGGCCGTAACATCCAACTGCATCGACAGCGAAGCGCCCTTTTGCAGCAGCCGGTTGTGAATGTCCTCAATCGACTTGAACCAGGCCATGCGCGGATCGTGAATGTGGTGCGCCTCGTCGTTCAGCACCATCAGTTCGTCAATCTCCCGCACAATCATGCCCAGATCGACCTTCTGGTCGGTCGTCGCTCCCGTGGGGCGCTTGCCTAGAAAGTAGTCCATCATGTCGTCATCGTCGGCGCTGGCGAGAACATCGTCGCCCGCATAGACGCGGTGGATATTGGTCAGAAATATATTGCCGGTCTTCTGCGTGACCCGCACCTCGTCCTGAATGTGCAGCGTCAATTGGAAATCGTCGCGCCAGTCGCGCCCATCCATGCCGTTCTCAGGCAACACCGGATCGTCTTTCAAGAAGATGCGCAGCCCGTCAAAGTCCTTGCGGATGCGGTCTAGCACGATGATGTTCGGCGCAATCACCAGAAAATTCCGCGATAGGTCCGAGTCGGCCTCATACGTCTTGTGNNAGCTTTCATCGAACATACTTCCGCTGACCACGCCCGTCGCATCGAAGCGCATCAGGTCGTGCTTGTCCTTCGCGCCCACCACGTCGTACAGGTAGACGATGGTCTCCAGCGCCTCGCGCTGCGCAAAGTAGTATTGGAAGTCGCCCAGCGTCCCATCGGGCTGCGGCCACAGTTTCGGCGTATTGAACCACCAGTTGAGCAGGCTCTTGCTGGTCTGGGTGGCTCCCACATAGCCGCTCTCGCGCCACTCCTTCACCCGCTTGCGCAGCGTGGGAACCAGCGGCGGCATCAGCTTGTCGGCGCTCGTGTCGCGCAACGCCTCATCTGCCGGGAACCAGCGAATTTCAGGATCGAGAATCGAATACGGTGACGATGGAAACTTCGGATGCAGCGCCATTATGCCTTACCTCCCAAGTTCACTTCCACAATCGTCATCGTGTCGTTGCCAAAAATATCAACCACCTTCACCGCGATCTTGCGCCGCCCGGACGGGCATTCCTTGGCAACGCTTATCAGGTTCAGGCTACGTTTCTTCTTGGTGCGAAAATCCTGCCACTCATTCTCAAAGATGTAGTCGCCGGTCCAGACCTCTTCGTAGGTCTCAAGCCCCATCTGGTCGGCTTCGATTCCCGGCAAACGGTCTTCCGGCACAATGGCCTTGCGGATAATCTCCCGCTTGCTCTCATAGTTGAAATCCACGGCCCAGTAGTCGATCCAGTCGGACCACTTTTTGGTGAGCACCTCGCGGGTCACAACGCCGTCCTTGTCCTTGGAGACTTTGACAATCTGCCCCTTGTCCACCACGATCTTGCTGGCCTTGTCTTTCAACGTGGCCTCGGCGGACTTGATCGAATCCTGCGAGTAGAAGACGCTGAAGTCGGTCAACTCCACGGCCACCGTGCCGCCGCCGCCTTTTTTCGTCGTCACGTGCGACTTCACCTCGATGTAGGAAACATCGTGGAAGCGAACCTGATTCTTTTCGACGGCCCGCTTGTCGAATACTTCTGCCGGGATGTACTTCGGCGCAATATCGATGCCCTTGGAGCGGGCTTCGTCGAGTACGTTGGGAAAGAGGCCCATCTCAAACTCGAAGCCCAGAATATCCACGCGGGTAATCCGCTTCTGGCGGCACTCGGCGATCACCTCTTCCACATAGAGCCGCGTCACCGGCATATTCACCGGGCCAACCGAGACCAACCGCCCCGCCTTCTTGCCGTGGAAGGTGGCAAAGCCGTCTGTCTTCTCTGCTCGATACGCCTTGAGGATCAGGTCAAGGAAGTCGGCTTCCTTCTGTGCAAGCTGCTGCTGTTGCTCTGCCTCACGTAGATTTGGATTCACGCCAACATAGTGCTGCCGCTCGTACTTGCCCAGATTCAAAATCTCGAAGGCGCGATAGTCCTTGCCGCTGGCTTTTAGTTCGCGCTGGACACCGATCAGGCGTTTGCGCGTGGTGTGGATGGCGAACTTGCCGAGGTCAGTTCCAATCCATTTTCTGCCGAGCTTTTCGGCAACGGCAGCAATAGTTCCTGAGCCGATAAAGAAATCTCCGACCATATCACCAGGGTTCGATGATGCCTCTATGATTCTCTGAATCAATGATTCTGGCTTTTGTGTTGGATAGTCGATTCGCTCATCAGCAAGATGATGAATCTTGAGCAGATCAGTCCAAACGCTTTGGACGGTCGTTCCCGGCATTTCATCCAAGTAGTATTTGTACCGAACCAGCCCCTTTCCTGTGTAGTCGAGCCGTCCTTCCGCCTCATACCGTTGCATCGTAGTAATGGGGCAACGCCACGAGCGCGTGATTCCATTCCAGTCGTATGTATATCCGCCACCAGAAAGGCCCGATGCAGAAAGGTCCGCCGACCTATATCTGCGTTTTGTAGCCTCTTCGGTGTACTTAAACTGTCGTTCAATATATTCCTCAGTGTATGGAACATATTGCTTATTCCAAATGGAAGCGGCAGACTTCGTGTAGAAGAGAATGGTGTCGTGAATTTTACCGAAACTACTTGAATCCGAATGTGCCTCAGAACGCTTCCAAATCAATTCATTTGTAAACCGTTCATTTCCAAAAACGTCATCAAGCGCAAAACGTAAGTATGCGGCCAAACGCCAGTCACAATGGACGTAGATACTTCCGTCATCTGCCAATAAATCTTTCATCAGAATTAGACGCTCATAGATCATTGAGATAAAGGAGTCTGTTCCTTTTCCCCACGTATCCCGATAGGCGATCTCTTCCATGATGCTTGGCTTCTTTGTAAACGTCTCTTCGCCTATCTCAATATCCATGCTGAAGTCGGCCCCCACGTCAAAGGGTGGGTCAATGTAGATGAGCTTCAGTCCGCCTTGCGCTTCAATCTCTTCGCGCAGCGGCCCGTTTTTCAGCGAAGAAAGGATCAGCTTGTTGTCGCCCCAGATGAGCTTGTTGGTCCAGCCTGACAGTTGCCGCCCACGCACATCGAAGAGTCCGCCCTGCGCTGCCGTGTCTTCCGGCTTCTCGGCGCGTGGCTCGTCCACCTGCTCGATCACCTGGAAGGGCAGCACGACATTCGTCACCTCGTTGGTCTTGCCGTTCCAAACCAGTTCCACTTCGCGCTTGTCGTCAAAAAGCAGAAAGCGAAACTTCTCCGGGAGCGGCTTGCCCGCCTCGATAAAGCGAATGACTTCCTGTTGTTCCTGTTCTGTCAGCTTGGCCATCGGTTCCGTTGCCCTTCTAAGTTATTATTGCCCACCCCCGCGAAAGTAAAATGGGGTTCGTTGCGTTTGTGGTTCCAAGCCCCAACTTTTTAACTAGAGACCAGCCAATATCGAGGCTCTTCTCCTGCTCCCGCTTCGGCGCGATCTCCTGCTACGGCCTGACAGCCGGGGTTGGCTCCCTCTGGACTTTCGCTTTGTGTTCGCCTAAACTGATTCTGATGTCCTTCGGAATTCAGAGACGAAAGCTGTTCGTAGTGGAGTGCAAACGATGCCGGCGGAACGTGCCTGCCGGTGTGCCTGAATTTCCTTTTCAGTCCATTGTGGTCGTCTGCCCTCTGTGCGGCGAACGGCGCCAGTATCTTCCCTCAGAGGTTGTCCTGGGAACGCCTCATCATTTAGTGGCGAAGCAGGCACGAGCGGGGCAACGTTGAGTTGGCCCCTTCCTCGTTAGCTCGATGGCCCTGGACTGGTTGACTCTCAGCGTCGAGTGCCTGTTCGCGGGTGGGGTGCCGGGGGCGTAGCGGGCGGCCCGTCGCAACGGTGGTTTCTCATTTCTCTCGCGCCCAGCTCTAGGCCGCAGCCTTTCGGGCAAGGCCGCAGAATCTTTTTGCGGCCGCTTTTGGAGGGGTCACCGAACCAAGCACGGGCAACGGTCGCCGCGTCGATGTGAAATTCGCAGTTGGGACAATCAAGCCCGTACTTGGGCTTCGTTGCTTTCTTCGTTGTCATGGTCGCTCTCGCGGGCTGGGTGCCGGATCAACGCGCCTGGTCTGTTGGTGCGCTTGGATCACTTGATAAGTATATCACTAATTATAATTAGTGGAAGTTATTACGGTTGCTGGAATTCCTCTGCAATGCCGATTCTGTACGNNCGCCGTCTTCAAAGACGATATAGCGAGAATGAACAGCCTGAATCGTGCGCGGCGGGCTGGCTCGATAGCTGTTGAAGTCCAGTCTCTCCAGAGTGATTCCCGGCCTCCGCAAGACGCGCTTTAGATGTTCAATCGAGCGGATAAGGCGGCGCTGCCCCGGTATCGGCTGTCCGGCCTGGTTGATGAAGATGGTTTCCATTTTGGTTCCTTCGTGA
>PLST01000006.1:4534-4675 GCA_003164255.1 Acidobacteriaceae bacterium
TGCCTAGCTCTTCGGCTCCCCTGCCAATCTTTCGCATCTCCTCGGAATAGCGATCTGCATAGATGAGCAATGCCTGTAGCGCAGTTAGCAGCACTGGCGCGGATTCCTTCTTTGCCGCTCCATCGCAGCCAAACTCTGCTG
>PLST01000363.1 GCA_003164255.1 Acidobacteriaceae bacterium
CTTGCTCCCGGAGCCAGCCTGCGCAACGGCAAGCTCAGCCTGCTGGCCTTCAAAACTCGTAGCCGCATGCGCTACATGCTTTTTCTTGCGGCTGTGCTCGCCGGGCGACACACCTTTGCCCGGGAAGTCGAGTTGCTTGAGACAGCTTCAGTCGAATGTCGCGCCCCGAAGGGCTCTGACGATTCGTTCTTCGTCGAGGCAGATGGCGAAGTGCTCGGCTCGCTGCCCGCCCGCTTTGAAGTCGTGCCTCACTCCCTTACGCTGCTCGTCCCTGCGAACGCCCAGCCGTAAGAACCACGACCGGGCATCCGGGCGGATCAGGAGGCATGCAACCCATGCGCTACTTGTTTAGCGGTTTCCGCGCAAAATAGTAGAGCGCGAATGCCAGCGCCAGAAAAGCCAGCACTGATACGCCGTTGTTGTAGAGGAACGTCTGAGGCAGACCAATCGGGTTGTCTTTGTTCCAGGTTGTCTCGTAGAACTTGAAGGCTACTCCCAACAGCCCCATGATGCCGCCTGCAGCAATCAGCCCTGAGGCAAACAGCGAACCCGGCGAAACGTCACCTTCCTGGGCGCCGCCGGCTTTCTCAACCGCCCGGTCCACAAGCCATCGCACCACCCCACCCGTAAAGATGGCCAGCGTGGTGCCGATCGAGAGATAGGCTCCAACCGCAAATGAGAGTGAACGAACTCCCAGTAACTCCACGGCGATCACCAGGAACACGCCCAGCATCACCAGTCCCCACGGCAGTTTTCGCGTGAGAATTCCATTGATCACCGTGGCCATCAGGCGGGCCTGGGGCGCCGCCGCCTTCTCGCTGCCAATGCCCGGGATCCATTGCACTTCAATCTGGCCCGTTGCCGGAGAGTAGAGATACTTGCCGTCCGCCAACTCTGAGGAGCCCAGCGCGTTGAGCACAATGTATTCGCTTTTGTGATGGATCGTCGAGGTGTGGTTCGGTCCCTTTACGGTGAATTGATCAATCAGTCCACGGGGGTCGGACTGCACTGCCACTCCGGGATGCGGCGCACTCAGGCTCCACGGCCGCGGTGCTTCCTTGAACTCCTGCAGTCCCATGTTCATCAGGTTAAGGGTGACGCCGATGGCAATCGTTGAAACCGTGATCCCGATGAAAAATGCGATCCGTTGCTTGATCGGGGTGGCTCCTAAAAGAAATCCAGTCTTCAGGTCCTGCGAGGTGTCTCCCGCCTCTGCTGAGGCAATGCAGACCACGCCGCCGATTGTGATTGCCAGCGCGCCAAATGCCGGCGCCGTCCATCCATTCACCAGGAAGATTGCTGACGTCGCCATCAGGGTCGCGATCGTCATTCCCGAAATCGGGTTGGCCGAGCTGCCGATCAATCCCACAATGCGTGAGCTCACGGTCACAAAAAGAAACCCGAAGATGACCACCAGGAGCGCCGCGCCAAGATTCGCAAGCAGCCCCACCTGCGCGCCCGGCACCGGCTTGAACTCGAGGAAGAGAAACATCAGAACCACAAGTGCGATTGAGCCGATCACAGCAAAGCCCATGGACAGGTCGTGCTCCGTCCGTAGCGGCGCGGCGCCGTCGGCACCGCCCGTCCCGCGCATGTTCTTGAAGCCTGAACGCAGCGCTCCGATAATGGTCGGCAGCGTCTTCAGCAGCGTAATCAAGCCTGCGGCAGCCACCGCTCCTGCGCCCATCGGTCGAATGTACGTCGCCCACAGATCGCTCGGTTCCATCTGCGCAATCGGAACAGTCCCCGGATAAATCGGCGTCGAGAGATTCTTTCCAAAGAAGTACAAAAGGGGCATCAGCACCAGCCAGGAAAACACGCCGCCTGCAAAGATAATGCCCGCCGTCTTCGGCCCGATGATGTAGCCCACCCCCAAGTATTCGCTCGTCGCGTCAGCCTTGATTGAGGAGCCTTTCAGCACGTGGTCCGGGCCAAAGTCCGGCCTGTATTCGGGTGTGCCCGGCCAAGCGCCAAACAGGTTTTCGTTCTGAAAAGCCGCGTAAATCGCACCCAATCCCAGCCCGAAGAACACGCGGCTGGCCGTCGAGCCACCACTGGCGCCGGCCTTGATCACGTCGGCACACGCCGTGCCCTCGGGATATTGCAGCGTCCCATGCTCCTCCACAATCAAAGGGCGTCGCAACGGCACCATGAACAGGACGCCCAGGTAGCCGCCAATCAGCGCCAGCATGAAGATTCTGAAGTATTCAAGGTCAAATCCAAGAAAGATCAGCGCCGGCAGCGTGAAAATGACCCCCGCCGCAATCGACTGGCCGGCGTTGCCCGCCGTCTGCACGATAATCGTTTCCAGCACGGACGGGCGGCCCTTGTCTCGCAGCAGGCTAATAGAAATCACGGCGATGGGAATCGAAGCCGCAACCGTTAGCCCGGCCTTCAAGCCAACATAGACGGTGACCCCTCCAAAGATAATGCCGAAAAGCGAGCCCAGCAGAATGGCGCGCAACGTGAACTCAGGTCGGTTTTCACCGGGCGGTACAAACGGTTGAAAGTCAGGCACAGGCAGCCTCCATCTGATTGCTGTTGAAACTCTAAGACTAATACCAGAAGGGCGAGTGTAGCAGTGGCGGCGGCAGCCCGTCACAAGCCTCCCGGTTTCCAGGCGCCCACGCCCTTCAAGGAGGCCGAAAGAACTCGAATTTGGTTCCTTGGTTTTCCCCCCGCTGCGGGCGCCGTTTTCCTTCGCCGCGCCCGGTAACCGGACGGCAGTCCCCATGTCTCTACCACTAAAGTTACTTCCGAAACTCACCTTAATTCCTTCATTTTGCTGGACACGCGCGCTTCTCTTGGCCGATGATTCTAGAAATCATTCGTCGTCTTCAGTGTCCCCTGAGGTTCTTCCCGCCATCTTCAAGAGGAGTAGTCATGATTGAAAAAATGTGCAAGTTTGCGCTTTCACTCGCCGTGGTTCTCTCGCTTTCCGGTTCTGTCAGTCAGGCGCAGTCCGTTATGACACACCATGTGCGTGACGTGGTTCGCTCGGGTCAGGCTGCATCCAACGGCCGGCTCCCGGCAAATCAGACATTGCAGCTTGACCTCGTTCTCCAACTCAGTGACCGCGCAGGCCTCCAGAGTTTCCTCAATGATCTCTACAATCCATCCAGCCCGTCTTACCGTCAATTTCTTACGCCCGCGCAGTTCACCGCCCGCTTCGGCCCCTCGCAGCAGGACTACGATGCCGTCCTTCGCTTCGCCCAGAACTACGGTCTGCAGGTCGTCGGAGGCTCGCGTGACGGCATGGATGTCCAGGTCAAAGGCAGCGTGGCGGCCATCGAAACGGCCTTCCATGTAAGCATGCGCACCTACCAACATCCCACGGAAAATCGCTCCTTCTACAGTCCCGATGTCGAGCCCACGGTCGACCTGCTCTTCAGCCTCTGGCATATCTCGGGCCTCGACAACTTCTCCACACCGCATCCCATGCTCGTCAACAAGAAGGACTACGCCGCGGCCAACGGTATCAGCCCAGACCAGGTGGTCTCGCACGCAACCACCGGCTCTGGCCCGTCAGCTTCTTTCCTTGGCAGCGACATGCGCGCCGCTTACTACGGTACCGGGACCCTTACGGGCGGCGGCCAGAATCTCGGCCTCTTCGAGTACGAAGGTACCGATCTGGCCGATCTGCAAACCTACTACACCAACGCCAAGCAACCCTACCCAACCGGCGTGGTCTCCCTGTTATCTGTCGATGGCACCAGCACCTCCTGCCTTGAGAAGAGCAGATGCGACGATACCGAGCAGACGCTTGATATGACGCAGGCTCTCGGCATGGCTCCCGGCCTAGCCAGTCTCGTCGTCTATGTCGGCACAACTGACACAGCCATCATCAGCGCCATGACCACGCACAGCCCGCTCCCCATGACCATAGGCTGTTCCTGGGGATGGACTCCGGTCGATCCCACGTCCCTCGACCCCTACTTTGAAAAAATGGCGGCTCAAGGGCAGACCTTCTTTGTCGCCGCAGGCGATAGTTCGACCTGGAAGAAGACCAACTATCCCTGGCCCGCGGAAGATGCGAACGTGGTCACCGTCGGTGGCACTGACCTGGTAACCCAAGGCGCCGCTGGGGGTTGGAGCTCTGAAACCACATGGGTCGATGGCGGTGGCGGCATCAGCCCCGACGGCATTGCCATTCCGTCCTGGCAGCAGGCCGCTGGTGTCATCAACTCTTCCAACAAGGGCTCAACTACCCTGCGCAACGGTCCTGATGTTGCCGCCAACGCCAACTTCACCTTCTACGTTTGCGCTGACCAGACCACCTGCACGGCGAACAGCTACGGCGGCACCAGTTTTGCCGCGCCCATGTGGGCCGCCTATATTGCTCTCGTCAACCAGCAGTTGACCACCAACGGACAGCCGCTCATTGGCTTCCTCAACCCAACCATTTACAAGCTCAACGAGCCCTCGGGCGCGTTGGCTCCCAGTTACACCACTAACTGGCACGACATTACGAGCGGCACCTCAGGCAGCTACTCCGCAACCACCGGCTTCGACCTCACAACTGGATGGGGAAGTCCGACCTACAGCCTCATCGGCGCCCTCACCGCGGCCGCTCCAACCTCGTACTTCACTCTCTCAGCGACGGCCGCGACCGCCCAGCAGGGTTCTGCGGGCACATCCACCGTTACCAGCACCGCCATCGGTGGCTACGCCGACGCCGTCACGCTCGTTGCATCCGGCATGCCGGCTGGAGTGACCGTCGGCTATGGGACAAACCCAATCGCTCCGGCGGGTGGTTCGTCGGTCCTCACGTTCACCGTGCCATCAAACACAGCAACCGGCACCTACACCATAACCGTGACGGGCACTGGCTCTGACGGTACCACGATTGAAACCACTTCCTTGACTCTGACCGTCACCGCCGCTCCCTCCAACTTCACAATCGGAGCAAGTCCAACATCGCTTACTGTGAGAAGGGGATCGTCGGGCACTTCCAAAATCACAACCGCTGTTACACAGGGAACGATCACGTCCATCAGCCTCTCGGCATCCGGCCAGAAGAGTGGAGCTACCGTCTCTTTCAGTCCAACTTCCATCTCTGGCGGTAACGGAAGCTCGACAGTCAAGTTCACCATCAGCAGCCGGGCGACAACAGGCACTTATACCGTCACCATCACCGGAACAGGCGGCGGCAACACGCACACAACCGGCATTTCGCTCACAGTGCAATAAACTCGGCGCTGCCCACAGCGTTGGATTTCAACTCAAGCCCGGATCCCCAAGGTCCGGGCTTGCCGCGTCTGCACTCATTTCGCGCCGCACGGCCCCTATCATCCGGCAAGTTCCACTTGGCGAGAGCAGCCCTGAGAGGGTAAGGTTGGGGGCAACCAACGCTCCCAGCCGATCGGAGACTTCTGTCCAAAATGAACAATCCGGCTCTCGCTCCCAGCCCTGTGCAACGACTTCTCTCGCTCGATGTTCTGCGCGGCATGACCATCGCCTTCATGATCATGGTGAACAACAACGGCGGAAGTGGTTCATGGGGCTTTATGAACCACGCCAGGTGGAATGGGCTGACGCCGACCGACCTGGTGTTTCCTACGTTTGTTTTTGTCGTGGGCG
>PLST01000221.1 GCA_003164255.1 Acidobacteriaceae bacterium
TCACTTCGTACAGCGCATTGTTCAGTTGGCTGGTGAGTGGCTGCTCGTAGGTGTACAGGGAGAGCGGATAACCGAACTGCTCAGAGGCTTGCGGTTGCACCATGTCGAGGGGCTTGCCGGCCGTGTCGACGAAGTTTTTGATGATCCAGTGCTTTACCCGTCCGCCGCGGTTGGTGAAGTCGATCTTATACAGCTCGTTCTCAACCGTAGTATCCGTTTCAAGGGTCGCGCCAATGGCTGGAGTTGCCGACACGGCGTTTGCCGTCGGCTGAGCCTGGGCGGCCGCTTGTTCCGCCGAGGCCTGCTGTCCTGGCTGAGCGACTGGCTGCGATTGCGACTGCGGCGCCGGGGCCGGAGGCGCTGGCGGCTTGACGAAATACTGATACGCCAGCAGTCCAGCGAGAATGAGCAGCGTGAAGATGATCGTCGAGCGCATATCGCCGCCGCTACCGCCGCCGGGACCTTGCGCCTGAATATTGGGATTCTGAATTTCGGGCAAAGGGTACGTCCTGTCGATTCGAAAGGGCAGCCTCAGGGCCGCCTCACTTCCTATGGTAATGGTTCGTGGGGAAAAGGTCTCGCATGCGCAACTGGGGGAACGGGATCGAGGCCTCCGCGGGTGAAGGGGTGGCAGCGCAAGAACCTCCAGAGGGCGAGGCCTGTACCGCGCAGCGGGCCATGTGTGGCAATTGCGATCTCAGCGTATTCCGAGCAAGTGGGCAGGTAGCGGCATCCACCGGGGCCCAGCGAGTGCAGGGCAGGGGAGAGCCAGCGGCGGTAGAAGGCAAGAAGTGCGAGTAGCAGGCGGGTCATGATGCGGACGAAGCGGAAGCCGGCCGCGATGAAGAATTCTGGCCGAGGCGGGCGGCATCGACACTTGCCTGTTCAAGGATACGCACAACCTCGGCCTCAAGTTTCGCAAATTCCACGGTCAGCACCGAGCGACGGGGATGCAGTATGAGATCGAAGCCGGTGGAGAGCAGATCCACATGCCGGCGCAGTGCCTCGCGCATGCGGCGCTTGATGCGATTGCGCTCATGCGCCTTGCCGATCACTTTGCCCACAGTGAGCCCGACGCGTGGGCCGGCGGACTGCATGGTTTGCGGAGCCAGAAACCAACTCATCGATGCGGATTGGCGCTTGCGCGCCGCCGCATATGCTCGCTGATAGTCAGCGTGCTTGCGCAGACGTGCGCCCACCAATGACTGGTGACGGGCAGGCTTGAGCGAAGAGGTCATTGCAGGGGGCATTGCAGGCAACAGCTCGATCCGGAACAGCCGCACCCGGCAGCACAATCCGGTTCGGAAACTGGAAATTTGCAGGGTGGGGCGGACCGAAGGCGTGGGAAGACTTAGTCGCGGAAGCCAGCGCTGACGGAAACGCGCTTACGGCCGATGGCGCGGCGGCGGCTCAACACGGCAGCGCCGGCCTTGGTCTTCATGCGCGCCCTGAATCCGTGTACTTTTACACGGCGGTGGCGGTTGGGTTGAAATGTGCGCTTGGGCATAGAAATGCGCTCCTGTTTCCTCTAAAGAATCTGCGCTTTGACAGCGAACTTAAGTATAACCGAATGTGGGCCAGGAATCCAGCGCGAACTGTCCGATGCCGGCGAATTAAAAGAACATCACTGTTCTCAGCGCCAACAAACAAGGGGAAATAGGAAACTCGAAATCGTGCCGTGGCACATGAGGCGTGGAATAAGAATCGGGGCAGTTGTGAAACTTTAAAAAAGTAACTTGCGGTAACATTCAAGTGAAGTTTCACCATCCATGGTGCAACTCAATCACGCTTGGGAAAAGTTTGTGAAAGAGTGATTGCAACGAGCGCCAAATGTGCTACTATCGGGACCGTTCAGGAAACTTTAAATCGTCCCACGGAATGGTCGTTTAACCCACCGCCCCGAGGCTCACAAATTCAGGGGCACATCAGCGGCAATCAGAGGAATTGGTCATCGCATGCAAGACGGAATGCCATCATCTTCCGCCAGCGATGATCCGTTGCTGAAATTCCGCTGAATAACCGGCGTAACGTTTCGCAGGCGACGAAACTCAAGGAAATGTTCGATGGCTTTTGCAACTTCTCCCAGCTCGGCTCTCAATCCCTGGCTCCAGATTCTCGCTGCATTAGAGAAGAAGGTGATCCGCCAATCCTTCGAGACCTGGCTCAAGCCCACGCGCTACAGCCACGCGACGGGCAGAACGCTTTATGTTCGCGTCCCTTCGCCGGAATTCCAGCACATCGGGGACAAGTACGGCGATTTGATTCAGGAAGCTATCGATCTTCAGTCTCTTGAGTTTGACGATGTGAGTTTTGTCACCGCCGAAGAAGATCCTTCGATTCCGCCGCAGCGGAAGGACGGCGGATTTGCTCCTGTGCCGGCACACGCTCCCACTGCTCCACCACAGGTTCCCGCGCGCGCACCCGAGCAAGGACGTTTCGACTGGTCGACAGCCGCGCAGCTCAATTCGCGGTACACTTTTGACGCCTTCGTGATCGGCAACGGCAACCAGTTTGCGCGAGCTGCTTCGCTGGCAGTCGCCGAGCGGCCTTCGCGCGCCTACAATCCGCTTTTTCTGTACGGCGGCGTCGGGATGGGCAAGACGCACCTGATGCATGCCATTGGCCACGAGGTGAAGCGGCGCCAGCCCTCGGCAAGCATCTGCTACGTGTCGGCGGAAAAATTTACGAACGAGATGATCACCTCGCTGCGCAACGACCGGATGACGAGCTTTCGCGACCGGTTCCGCTCAGTGGACGTTCTGCTGATTGACGATATCCAGTTCATTGCCCAGAAGGAGCGCACGCAGGAGGAGTTCTTCCACACCTTCAATGCGCTGAACGAGAGCATGAAGCAGATCGTGATT
>PLST01000187.1:0-1863 GCA_003164255.1 Acidobacteriaceae bacterium
TCAGATCGATTGCACCGGCAGCAGAGTCAGATCGTCCACCAGGCCCACTTCCTTCTGCACGAAAGGTTCCCCATAGCGCACGCCCGCAAGCAGCCCGTAATGGCGCGCCTCAGCAAAAGTGCGCTCGCGAATCTCTTCCTCGGGAACAAACAGCCCGCCGCCTGCCGCCTGGTTGGCATATTGCGACCGGTAAGCCATCAGGGCCGCGTGGCGCTGCTCGATGAACGGCGTAATGTCCACAATGAAACTCGGCCGCACATCGGCATAGAGGCTCGCGTACACAATCTTGAACGGCCGATGCGGCTCCGCGCCGGTATCGATTTTCCTCAGTCCAGCGAGAAAGCAGGCGTCGTAACCGAGCGCCCCTGCCGCCGCATGATCCGGATGGCGCGCCTGCCAATAGGGTAGGATCACCACGCGCGGCCTCACCTCGCGCAGCACGCGGGCGATCTGAATTCGGTTTTCGAGGGTATTTTCAACCGCGCCGTCGGGCAGGCTGAGCGCCTGCCGCCAGCCCACGCCAAGCAGCTTTGCCGCTTCAACCGCTTCCTGCGCGCGCTCTTCCGCGCTACCCCGTGTGCCGGCCTCACCCTGGGTCAGGTCGAGGATCGCTGTCCGCAGACCGCGCGCCGCCATCCGCAGCAACGTCCCGCCGCAAGTCTGCTCCACATCGTCGCGATGCGCGGCTATGGCAAGAACATCGGCTACGCAGTCAGCAGCCATAGTGGTCTAGTAGACGGTGTTGTTGGTGTCGGTAATTGCGTCCATGTAAGCAACGTCGTAGGCTGTGCCGGTCACCGTCACGTACTGGTTATCAATGGCCGTGCCGTCTTTGGTTGAAGTGATGTACACCTGGCCGCCCTGCGCCGTGTAAATCTTATGCAGACCGGTGACGGCCGCGATACCCGTGGCGTCGCCGATGTACGGCTCCAGCAGAACCACCTGGTTGTTGGAAGTGTTGTACATCGTCAGGCAGCCATACGGCTGGTTGTTGTAGAAACGCTCGCCCTCGTTGCACTTGGTCATGGCGATCCAAAGCGTATTGTCGTCGGCCTCAATCATGCGGCTCACCGCGCCGGGCATTCCGTCGCTGATCGACACCGGGTTCGGCGAAGTGCCGCTGGACGGAACCAGCGTATTGGTGGCCAGATTCAGCACCGTCAAATAGCCGCCAAAGTAGCCGTCGGGCATCAGCTTCTGTCCAACTACGTACATGGTGGACGAGTCGACCAGCGCATTGCTCGCTCCGCCGGCAATCGGTATGTTGGTGATCGGCAAGGTATGCGTATTGGTGCAGGGCGACGCATTGCACGGCAGGAGCCCTGACTGCTGGCCGATGAGGAAGATCATCGGCGCCACCGGCAGCAGAGAAATCGAGGCATTGGTCCCGCCACACTCTGGTCCGCAGTTCAGCACATACGCGGTGCTGCCGTCGGCAGAGAACACTGCCTTTCTCGGCCTGTCGAACACCAGCGGAGCTCCGTAGTAGTTGCCGGTTGCGTCAACCTGGTCAGGGCTCTGCGCCTGAAACATGCACCAGCCGGGAGCATTCTGCGGCTCGCAGTCCACTGCCGCCTTCGGCCAGGTTGAAGGTCCGCCTGAGTACGCGAGCGACTGGGCAGTCGTCAGCTGGCGCGGATAGTATGCGTAATTCGAATTCTCAACAAACGCCAGCGCCATTGAGCCGCCGGGATTCACGCTCACCCGGTAAACGCCGGGCAGGCTTAGCGGATAAGAGGCGCCGTTCCCCTGGTTCACGATTGTAAACACGTGTGAAGCCTGGCTGGCCGCGAAAATATACGTCCCATTGCGGGTCATGAAGATGCTTGAGGAAAGTCCATTCAAGCCCCCGACCGTGCCCGT
>PLST01000187.1:1881-2816 GCA_003164255.1 Acidobacteriaceae bacterium
TAGTATGCGTCAACAATCTCTAGCGCGCCCTTGGTAAACACGCTGGGGTTCTGGATTGCGATCATGACACGATTGCTCAGGCCGCTCGGGGGAAGGACGCGTCCGCCAAAATACGAGGTTGTGCCGCAACCCGCCAGACCCGCTGCAATCAACAGGGCAGCGCTGGCGCTGATCCAAAGACTTCTCTTGTTCAAAATCCCTTACCTCGATCGCACGCGCGGACCTTGCCGCGGATGATGGCATTCCAACGGGCACCGGGCCCGATTGAGTTTTGAGCAGGGTTTTGGGTGCCTTCTTGAGACCGCAAAAACCGGTGTTTCTTCCACTGTTTCTGCCCAGTATATGACTCCCGAAGTATAACAAAGCAGGCCACTCCTATGGCGTACCCGGCTGGCGTGGCTTAGCATGGCTAAAGAATGACCACGTTTGCCGAGATCTTTCCCAATCGCCCCCTTCTGGCCGACGGCGCCATGGGCACGGTCCTCTATGCCCGCGGTATCTTCATCAACCGCTGCTATGAGGAGTTGAATCTCTCGGATCCTGGTCTGATCCTCTCCGTACACGAGGAGTACCTGCAGGCCGGAGCCGAGATTCTTGAGACCAACACCTTTGGGGCAAACCCCATCCGGCTGGCTCGCTACGGCTTGGCCGACAAAGCCACGGAGATCAACGCCGCCGGCGTCCGGCTGGCCCGCCAGGCGGTCGAAAACCTTTCGAACCGGCAGGGCGGCGAGGCCTGGGTGGCCGGATCCGTCGGCCCGCTCGGCGTCCGCCTTGAGCCCCTGGGCAGAACCGGCCTCGACGAAGCCCGCGCCGCTTTTGCTGACCAGATCCGCGTCCTCGTCCAGGGCGGAGTCGACCTGCTCATCATTGAAACCATGCCCGCGCTCAATGAAGCCCGCCAGGCCCTCGCCGCCGCGCAGGATGTCGCGCCC
>PLST01000187.1:2837-4742 GCA_003164255.1 Acidobacteriaceae bacterium
TGGCCGCCATGCCCAATGCCGGAATGCCCCGCGAAGTCGAAGGCCGCAACATTTATCTCTGCTCGCCGGAGTATATGGCCAGCTTTGCCCGCAAGGCCATCGCCGCGGGCGCGCAAATTGTTGGCGGCTGCTGCGGCACCACGCCAAACCACATTCGCGCCATGCGCTCCGCCATCCGCGCCATGGACGAGCAGGCGCAATTCATCGGTTCCGGCGCAGTGCCCGTGCCCAACCCTGAAACGCCCCCGGCGCCGCTGGCCGAGCGCTCCCGCATAGGTTCCCTGCTGGCCGAAGGCAAGTTCGTTACCCTGGCTGAGGTGGTTCCCCCCAAGGGCATTGACTGCTCCCGCGAAATTGAGGGTGCCAAGCTCCTGGCGCAGCTCGGCGTGCACGCCGTCAACGTCTACGACTCGCCCCATGCCTCGGCCCGCATGAGCGCGCAGAGCCTCTGCATTCAGATTCAGCAGCACACCGGCATTGAGACCATCCTGCATTACACCTGCCGCGACCGGAACATTCTTTCCATCCAGTCGGATTTGTTGGGGGCGTCGTCGATCGGGTTGCACAACATCCTCTGCATGACCGGCGATCCGCACAAGCTGGGCAATTATCCTGACGCGACTACTGTCTTTGACGTCGATTCCATCGGACTCGTCAACATGGTGCAGCGGCTCAATCACGGCCTCGACATCGGCGCAAACTCCATTGGCGCAAGCACCAACTTCACGGTCGGCGTCGCCGCCAATCCAGGAGCGCCCGACATCGACAGCGAGCTCAAGCGCTTCGCCTACAAGGTCGAAGCCGGAGCCGAGTACGCCATCACCCAGCCGGTCTTCGATCTACGCCTGCTTGAGAATTTCCTGGCCCGCATCAAGGACCACCGTATCCCGGTCATCGCCGGCATCTGGCCGCTCACCAGCCTGCGCAATGCCGANNGCATGGCCCAGGCCGATACGCCCGAAGCTGCGCGCGAAGAAGGCATCAAAATAGCCCGGGAGATGCTTGAAGCGGTCCGCCCCTATGTGCAGGGCGTGCAGGTCAGCGCTCCGTTTGGCCTCTACAGCGTAGCCGCTGAAGTCGTCGCCTCTGTGCTGCCCAAGGGCACCAACCCCATGTAAGAGCAGCCCCGCATAACGCGGGTGCCCCCGGTCCCTCGCATTTGGGGACCGGGGAAGGAATACAGCCCCAGATCCCTTTGTCCGCAGCCTGTTCAGCCCCGGAGAACTCTTCTCCGTCGATTACACTCAATCAGTCCGGTCTTTCTGCAATCGCCGGAGTCAATGGAGCCGCCGTTATGCCCTCATTTGAAGAGTCGCTCAAGAAGCTTGAAACCATCGTCGATCAACTGGAAAAGGGCGATCTCGCTCTTGAAGAGTCGCTCAAGCTCTTTGAAGAGGGAGTAGGCCTGTCAGCTGCGTGCAAGCAGGAACTCGACGCCGCCGAGGGCAAGGTCCAGATGCTCGTCAAGCAGCGCGACGGCTCCCTCAAGCCAGAACCCTTCCTCACAGAAAAGCCCTTCTAGCGCCCCGAGCCTACAGTTCACTAAAGAAATATTCGTTGGTTTTGTATCAGTCGTCCACCGGCGTCGCCGACCCGCTGGGAATGAAACAGGCTATACGGTCTTGTATTTGCGGAGGGAGCAGGGGCCTTCGAGGCCCCTGAAAGAAGAAGGCGATAACACACGGGCCTTTACAGGATGCGGAAAAACTCCGAGCGTGAGAGGGTTTGTATCAGGGCACGAGTTTACTCGTGCCGAAAAGGCCGCAAAATAGGTGTCGGGCTTCAGCCCCTGCTAATTTCGCACTACTGCACGCGCCTTTTTCCGCAACCTCTTTAGGCCCGGGCCTTTCTCTGCTCCCTTGTTTTGTAGACCTTGCACTTCAGTTTCTTTTTAGTCTCCCACCG
>PLST01000593.1 GCA_003164255.1 Acidobacteriaceae bacterium
GGTTGGTAATTCCGATTGCCGCCACATCCCGCGGACGCGCGCCGATCTTGGCCAGCACCTCTACCGCGCAGGTAAACTGGCTGGTCAAGATTTCCGCCGGGTCGTGCTCCACCCATCCCGCCTGCGGGTAGAACTGTTCAAACTCATGCTGCGCCGTGGCGGCAATCGTGCCCACCTCGTTAAACAAGATTGCACGGGAACTTGTTGTTCCCTGGTCGAGCGCAAGAATGTATCCCATACGTGCCCATCACCTTTCGGCAACCAGTCAAACACGGTCGGCCGCTGGTGGGCAAGAAAGCTCGCTCCCCAAGCCGCGGCATGTTGCGGGAGGAGATACTCCACACCTGATTAGGTCTCGCTGCCATCCGATTCTTTCGTATCCTGAAGGCGACGCCCACCGTCAGATGGTGGCCAATCCGAAAAAGGAGATTTTGTATGGCAGACACGATGAAGAAAGCCAAAGCCCCCGCCAAGCCACGCAAGACCGCCGTAAAGAGGGAGAAAGTCATCAAGGCCGCAATGCAGTCCATGCCCTCGCGCGAAAAAATCGAGGAACTGGCGCGCGCCTTCTGGGCGCAGCGTGGATACCAGGATGGCTTTGCGGAGCAGGACTGGCTTCGCGCGGAGCAGCAACTGCTCAAAATGGCCTCGTAGAAAAGCGCTTTCACAGCTGAGAGTCAAACCTCGCATCGCTCCACCTTCAAGGCTGGAGCGGCTACGTGCGGCCGGCGATCCACAAGACTTTGTGCAACACCATCTTCCCGTACCGAGCCTACGGATTCGACGGCTGGTGCGGCAGCTTCGGGGTGAGCCGCTTGACAACGAACTCCTGAAGGAGATTGCCAACCACACTGCCTGCGATGCCCAACCCGGCATTTTCGAAGGTCAGGCCCACCCCGGCGCGGTCGCTTGCCGGATAGTAAAGATTCGCAATGCCGCCCGCAGCCAGGCTGCCCAGAATTCCTGTGTAGTCAAACTGCGAGTGTCCGTTGTCTCCCTTGCAGGCCACGGCATTCGCAATGGCATAGAGAACACGCGACCGAATCGTTCCCGTCCCTTTGTAGAAGTAGCGCGGATCCTGCTTGAACATCGCAGGCAGAACTGCGCCCCCGAGCATGGTGTTGATGAAGCCGGTGGCATAGGTCGCTCCATAGCGCTTAGCGTATCCCTGCGCCCCCTGCCCATAGCCGCTGAAGCCGTTTCCGGCCTGCTCAATGCCCGCAACTGCCCCCGTCGCCAGCCATGTATAGGGGTCGACCGAGGATTTCAAGGCCAAAACGTATTTTTGTCTTGCCGTCAGCGGCGGCGCGTTGGGCACATAGGTCACGTAGAAGTTCGGAATCACGCCGAGCACGCGCTGATGTTCCTCTTCGTGGAGTTCCTCCACGGCGACCTCCGGTTGCGAGGCCGTCACGCGCACCACGCTGGTGGCCGCCGCCATCGGCAGAACAACGGTCTGAGCGTCGAATTGCTCGCCGGAGCGCAGAACACCGCTGATCGTTTGGGTCGTAAATCCATTCGAGGCGATCATGAGCGTAAAGGTTCCGGGGGTAACGTCCGCAAAGTTGAAGGCGCCGTTGCTTTCGGTGGTCTGTGACTGCGCCGGAGCAGCGCCCTGGCCGGAAAAAGTGAGCGTAACGCGAACTCCCCCGTACAACTCGCCCGTCTCGCTCGTTACTACCCCGAAGATGCATGCGGGCACGTGGCCTTCCGCGGCGGGAACCGGAGAGACGGCCTCGCCATTCTGAGTCCATGCGACGGAAACAGACCCGCAAAGCGCCAGTGCCACTACCAGGAGGCGCCAACGCGCCGCGCGCAGACGCAGATTCTTCCGTTCACCTATGAGATTTGTGCTTGCTCTGCTCAGGCCTGCCCTCGGTTCTGCAATAACAGATGTCTCTCAATCCGGAAGCGCGGAACATTCACTCCGCACACAATTTAGACGGGGGTTTCCGTCTGTAGGCATGGCCGTAGGCAGAAGGGTTTATTGCACTTCTCCCATGTAGACTCCAAATGGGCCAAGTTTGATGGCTCTGAGCGACTGCGGATCGGCCGCTCCTGGCGTCTTCAGAAGCGTTTTCACATGTCGCGGGCCGATGCCTGCACCGCCGGTGGCCAAGTTTACTGTCTGCGGCTCGGCGGTGAAGTTAACGCAAACCACCACCTGGGCCGCTCCCGGCGCCTGCCGCAACCAGCTCAGCACGTTCGTATTCTCCACATCCAGCATGATGTTGGCGCCGCGCTCGAATGCCGGCACCGTCTTCTTCAGCCGGATCAGGCTTTGGTACCAAGCCAGGAGCGAATACGGGTCTTTCTTCTGCGCCGCAACATTGATCGTCTGGGCGCTCGGCGGCACCGGCAGCCACGGCGTCCCGGTAGTAAATCCCGCCTGCGCGCTCGCGTCCCATTGCATGGGCGTCCGTTCGCCGTCGCGCCCTTTTTCCCTGGGCCAGCCCGTAATGCCGATCGGGTCCTTAACGTCCTGCTTGCGCTCGGGCGGCGTGGTCTTCATTCCGATTTCGTCGCCATAATAGAACAATGCCGCTCCGCGGCTCGCGAACAGAATGGTCGCAAGCACCCGCTGAATGTCCTCGTCGTGTACCCCGTCGCCGTAGCGCATGTCGAGCCGCGGATTGTCGTGATTGTCAAACAGCAGCAGCGGAATGTGCGCGCTCAGGTGTGTCTCCGCATCGATCAGCTTGGAGCGGAACGTCGCCACGTCCAGCTTGTTGATGAACGCCACCTGCGTATCCATCGGCAGGTGAAACTCCGGCTTGCCCGGTGGCCCGTACATCTTGGTCAGCTCTTCAATGTTGGGTAGGTAGGTCTCGCCTATCAGTACCCGCGTCCCTGGAAACGTCTCCAGGTTGAACTTGTCGGTCGCCGCACGCATCTCCTGCATCACTGGATGCAGTCCCGGCTGGTTGTCGGTCTTTGAGCCGTCCAGTTGCGGGTCGCCGTATGCGTTGATGATGACCTTGCCATCCTTGTCTCTCACCACGCCCTCATCGGCCAGGCTCGGATCCTCGTAGAGCGTCGTGATCGCGTCAAACCTGAAGCCGCCCACTCCGCGCTTCAACCAGAAGTGCGCCACATCCTCAAAGGCCGCGTGCACCTGCGGGTTGTGCCAATTCACGTCCGGCTGCTGAATGTAGAACTTGTGATAGTAGTACTGCCGCGTCTTCGCGTCCCACTCCCACGCTGAATGACCGAAAAGCGACTGCCAGTTGTTGGGAGGCACCGTCTTGCCGGTGGCACGATCGACCTTGCCGTCGTGCCACACATACCAGTCGCGATAAGGATTGTCCCTCGACGAACGCGACTCGAGAAACCACTCGTGCTGGTCTGACGTGTGGTTCATCACCATGTCCATCAGCACCCGTATGTGCCGCTTGCCCGCCTCCGCCACCAGCCGGTCAAAGTCAGCCAGGGTCCCGTACTGCGGATCGATGTTCTTGTAGTCGGAGATGTCGTAGCCGAAGTCCACTTGCGGCGAGGGATACACCGGCGTCAGCCAGATCGCATCCACACCCAGCTCCTTCAGGTAGTCCAGCCGCTCGGTAATTCCGTTCAGATCGCCGAGTCCGTCACCGTTCGTGTCTTGAAAGCTGCGCGGATAAATCTCGTAAATCACCGCGTTCTTCCACCAGTCCTTTACCTCAGCCTGGTTCCTCTTCTGCTCAGCTTGGCCTTTGTTGCCGGGCTTGGTTTTCACTGTCGGGGTCTGTCCTCCTGCGGTCGGTGCAGCGGTCGCAAAAACCAGGGCCATCAGCAGCGCAATAGTGCAATTCCAAATTCCTTTTCGGATCTTCGAGTCCATTGCTTTCACCTCGCACTTGCTCCGATGTTCATCTCAATCGGCAACAGCTCAACTCACACAAACTACCACGCTGGAGCGGCAGCCCGCCCCACTACTGCGGATTGCTTTCCTCTGGAACTTTGCCTCCTTCACCAGACCTTTGCGGCGAAGTCAGCTTCATCCGGTTAAACTCCACGCCGAAGTGCGGATTCTCCCGCGTTCCATTGATCTGGATCGGCACTTCGGTCCCCGCGCCGTCCTTCTCGAAGTACCGGTCCACGGGTTTCAGCAGCAATCCCTTCCAACCCCCCACCATCGCTGAAACTGTCGCCTGCATCTTGGCCTTCCCGCGAAAATCCAGCGCGCCGCCCTTCACTCCGTAAGTTCCTTTCAGGTCAATCACGGCTCCCGGCACCGTGTACTCCAGGGCCGGCAGCGTGATCAGGGCGTTCTTCATCAAGTAAGTCCCTTTCATCGTCGACAGCACCTCCGGCTGGCCGCTCTGCTTAGCTTCTTTGGGCCGTCCCTGCCCGCGCGCGCTCAACTCCAGGATGCGGGCCTGAATTTTGGCGCTCGTAAACTCCGCATCATCAAGCGTAAAGGCGCCATTCAGGGTTAGACGCTCCTCCACGGGAACCGGCCCCGGCGGAATCTCCAGCGCAACCTTCGTTGCCAGCGCTCCCGTCAGCAGAGGAGCCCCGCCGTGGCTTGCCAACCGCAGAAAATCCTCAATCCTTCCCCGGTCCACGTTCACCGTGAGCGCAATATCGTGACCGCCCGGCTTTACTCCACCTCTTCCGTCCGGCTCGGCCTTCACCCCCACAATCGGCCCTTTTACCCACATGTGAGAGCCCCCCAGTGTCGCCTCCACGGGATCCAGCCACGTATCTCCGTTGGTCGCATCCACGCGTGCATGGAACTTCGTCTCCAGCGGGAGCGCCGTACCAAAGTGCGTCAGCCTGAAGTCCGGCGTCTTCGTCTCACCGTCGACGATCAGATCGCGCAGCGTTCCCCGGTAGCTTCCCGTCGAGCTCAAAATTCCCGCTATGCCTTTGAACCCGCTCAGATCCGCATTCTCAAAGCGGTAGCTTCCTGCCAACGGGCTCTCGCCGGGGTCCGCCACCAGCCAGGGCCCCAGGCTCCCCTTCGTATGGATCGTCCCCACTGGCCGCGGATTGGTCAGTTCCGCCTCAAAGCCCATGGCTCCGCCGCTCACGATGTCGGTCAGCTTCAGATGCGCGATCGCAAACTCCAGCGGCAGCTTGCCCGGCTTGCTCGTCTCCAGCGTCAAGTAAGCGCCCTCGCACTCCAGCGTCTCCACCTGGAAGTGCAGCAGGCTGGTTCCAGTCCCGCGCGCAGTCGAACCGGAATTCGCAACCTCCGCCGGCGAAGGTTGCTGTGTTTCATGCAGAAAGTGCGACCGTGGCGGCACATCCACTTCAAGCCCCTCCAGCCGCACCACAGGGATGCGAATCACCTGGCCCGGTTTGTAGTGGATCGGCGCATGAAACCGGAACTCCTTGAGCTCGATCAATGGCTTATCGGGTGCTATCTCCTCCGGTCCCGCCCCTTGACTCCCCGGTATTGCCACGCCCGCCACCTGCGCCGGAGGCCAGATCCTGAGCCCGTTGCCTTCCACCCACAGCCCGTCCCGCAGTGACAAGTGAAAGCTGTCCAGTTCCACCCGCGCATGAAAGTGCGCCGCCAGCCCCTCAACAATGTGCTCACGCAACATCGGCTCGGCACGGTACGCCAGCGTAATCACAACGCCGGCAAACACTGTCGCGCCTGTTAGCCCGCAGGCGACAGTCCACTTCAGAACCCGGTGCTTGCGCCAGAACCCTGCCAGTTTTCGCCTCCCACCATAGTCGGCTTGCTTACCATTGTCGCAGCAATCGTCACTGTCAATTGGATGCGCGATCCCGTGCCCGATTTCTTGAATGGACCCACAATGCCGTATCCTTCTTGGCACAGATGCAAGAGCTCAGAGAACACCTCGTAAAACTGCAGGCCGTAGAGTTGGACCGTGCTCGCGTCACTCAGGAAGCGCGTGCCTTGCCTGCCGAACTCGCGCAGGCCCACACCGCTCTTGCCGCCGGTCAGGCGCGGGCCGCCGAGGCCTCGCAAGCCCTCAGCACCGAGGAATCCCTGCGCACGCGACTCGACCGGGAAATTGCGACCCATCGCCAGAAGACTGCTCACTTCCGCGCCCAGCTTGACGCGGTCAAGACTCCCGAGCAGGCTGCCGCTATCGAGCACGAGATTCAATTTTCAACCACCGAAGCCGAACGCCTCGAAAACGAAGAGTTCGCAAGCCTCGAACGCACTGAGGCCCAGGAAGCCGTGCTCGCCCAGGCCCGCGCCCAGGTTGAAACGCTTGCCGGCGCCCTTGAGAAAACCCAGGCGCGCGTCGCCGCTCGACAAAAGGAGTTCGCGGCCCAGATTGACGCGCTCAATCTCCAGCGCGATGCCCTGCGTCCCCTCATTGAGCCGGAGTGGCTCACCCGCTTTGATCGCATCAACACCTCAAGAGGCTCGGGCCTGGCCCGCGTCGATAATCAGCAGTGCCTGGGCTGCCGCATGGGCGTCCGCCCCCAGATGTGGAACCAGCTACGCGAAGGCCAGTTGCTCACCTGCGATAGTTGCGGCCGCATTCTCTACTGGGATCCCGCCATGGCTCCCGCGCCCAAAGCGCCTCAGCCCGAGCCCATCCCCGGAGCCGGCCGCGCACCACGCAAGGCCCATCCCGCCGGAGCATAGAGCCGACCCTGAAGCAAGTCAACCTCGCCCTGCTAACCTTTTGGTAGCGAATACAGCGAATTAACGACGGTCCCCTGATCCCTGTATCTGAGGAGCCCCGAGTGAAGCGCATCTGCGTCGACATGGACGAAGTAATGGCCGACACGCTCGCCGAGCACCTGCGCCGCTACAACGAAGCCTTCGAAGAAGAAGTCACTCCTCACGATCTCGTCGGCAAAGGCCTCTGGGAGGTCACGCCAGCCGATCGCCAGGCGCAGCTCCGCGCCTTCCTTGACGCTGAAGACTTCTTTGAAGACCTTGCCCTCATGCCTGACTCTCAACAGGTCCTGAAAGATCTCTCGTCTCGCTTCGAAATCTTCATCGCCACCCAGGCCATGGTCGTCCCCAACTCCCTCGGACCCAAGTATCGCTGGCTGCAGCGCCACTTCCCCTTCATCCCGCCCACTCACTACGTCTTTTGCGGCAACAAGTCCATCCTCCGAGCCGACTTCCTCATCGACGACCAGCCCCGCAACCTCCAGCACTTTGAGGGCAAGGGCCTGCTCTACACCGCACCCCACAACCTCACCGTTACCGGCTATACGCGCATCGACAACTGGCAGCAGGTCGCCGAGTACTTCACCACCATCCAGGGTTAACTGCCCGGCTCGAATGTGCGATTAAGCTCATCACACTTCGTCACCTTCAACTAAAATCCGGTAGAAGATGAGCTTCCTCCGGCTCCGCACGATTTTCGCGCTCCTGCTACTACTCCTCTCGCCACCCTGGCAGAGGCGCGCGGAAGCCTATTCTCTGCTCACCCACGAGCAGCTCATCGACCTCACTTGGGATGACTCCGTCGTTCCCTTGCTTCTCTCCCGCTATCCCGGCCTGACCCCGGCCCAGCTCGATGAGGCCCGCGCTTACGCTTACGGCGGCTGTGTCATCCAGGACATCGGCTATTACCCCTTCGGCGACAGGAACTATTCCAACCTCACCCACTACGTGCGCACAGGCGACTTCGTTGTCAGCCTCTTCCGCAATGCCGAAAATGCAAATGAGCTTGCCTTTGCCATCGGCGCACTCTCCCACTACATCGGAGATACGGTCGGTCACCCTGGCGCCACCAACCTCGCCGTCCCCCTCTCGTTTCCAAAACTCCGCGCCAAATACGGCCCTTCAGTGAACTACGCCCAGGGCCGCCACCAGCACGTCCAAATCGAGTTCGCGTTCGACATCGATGAGATCTCTCATCACCGTACAGCCCCTCTGCAATATCTCCGCCACATCGGGCTTCAGGTTCCGGTTCGGCAACTCGCTGTCGCTTATTACCAGACTTACGGCGTTACAGAAGACTTTGCGGGCACGCACAAGCACCGCTTCAACGTCAGTGGATATCGATTTGCGGTTCGGTCCTTCATCCCTCGCATCGCCTACGCGCTCACGCTTCTTCATCGCAATCACGAGCCCGCTGAGGTCAGTAGCCCTGAGAGGGTTGAGCTGGATGCGCAATTCGCTCAGTTGGCGACTGAAAATAACTGGCAGGCTTACCGCCGGAAGGCTGGAATCGGAACCTATACCCTGGCCGGCTTCATCTTCATCGTCCCTAAAATTGGCGCTCTCAAATTGGTCGCGATCAAGGGCCCCACTCAGGCCACGGAGGTCGATTACCTCCACAGCGTCGTACTTTCCGCTACCGCTCTTCGCCAACACCTCGCCAGCTTCACTCCACCGGCCGATCTGCGTTCTACCAACGCGAATGCAATTTCCAGGGCGACTGTCATCCCGCTCCCTGCTGCCCAGCCGCTACATGCCAACTCCGCTGTAGACCAAATCGCGCATCAGCTCAGGGACCCACACCATCCACTGCCCAATCGCGACCTCGACACGGGATACGTTGTAAAACCTGGCGGTTATTTGCTCACTGACTCTACCTACGCCGACCTCCTGCACCGTCTCACCCGAACGCCCGATCAACCCATTCCTCCCGGCATCAAAGAGGACATTCAGATTTACTATGCTGACCCGGCGGCGCCTATCACCACCAAAAAAGATCCATCCGCATGGGCGCAGGTCCAGGCCGACCTCGTCACTCTCGCAGCCATGCCCACCACCACTGAACCCGTGCCTTATCCCACATACGGTGACGACCCGGACGGCCAACCGTAGTGTTTTCCGCCCCTTGCGCGGATTCTGCTCTGCTTAACCCTGCATTCGCACGCGTTTACCCAGAAATAGGTACCATGGAGTATGGCTGTTGCTCTCACAGCTTCGACCCAGCGTCTGAGCCGGCGCTTATTTCTCAAGGCAGGCCTCTCGGGCGTTGCCGGCCTCGCCCTCTATGCCGGCGAAATTGAACGCCACTGGATTGAGATCGCTCGCCACGAGGTCGCTTTGAGAGGCCTACCCGCCGACTTTGACGGCATGCGCATCGCGCAGATCAGTGACATCCACCTGGACGACTTCACTGAGCCCATCTTTCTCCGCCACGCCATCAAGCTCGTCAATCGCGAAAAACCCGACGCCGTCTTCATGACCGGCGATTTCGTCACCGCCATGATGGCTGAGAAGCGCATTCCGCGCTATTTTGACCGCGAAACCGCCAGCCAGTGCGCCGGCATCCTCACCGGACTCGAATGTAGGTCTCTTTACGCCGTCCTCGGCAATCATGACCATGGTGTCGGAGCTCACCTGGTCACCTCCGCACTTCAATCAAGCGGCATCACCGTTCTCCGCAACGCCTGCACGCCCATCGAGCGCGGCAGCAGCCGGTTCTGGATTGCCGGCGTCGAAGATCCGCTGGCCGGCCATCCAATGCCGGAGCTCGCCATTCCCGCCTCCATTCGCAATGTGCCCAACGAACCCGTCGTCCTCCTCTGCCATGGGCCGGATTTCGCCGATAACCTGCTGCGGGAGCCATGCGGTCAGGCTGTCGACTTCATGCTCAGCGGTCACAGCCACGGCGGACAGGTGCGACTGCCCTTCCTCGGCGCGCTGGTTCTGCCTCCCTTTGGTCGAAAGTATGTTGAGGGCTTCTTCAACTTCGGCCGATTGCAACTCTACGTCAACCGCGGTCTTGGCACCATCGGACTGCCCTTCCGCTTTGACTGCCCGCCTGAGATCTCCATCTTCACCCTCCGCACCCGCCCAACCGGCCCGGCCGTTTAACCAACAGCGGGGGCCCCATCCTTGCAGCGCCTTTGTTTTTGCCGCTATCGGGGTCCCCGGCTGCCGATCTTTGTCCGCTGGGGTGATCTAGGGTGGGATCGCAGAGAACTTCCTCCGCGCTT
>PLST01000537.1:0-1576 GCA_003164255.1 Acidobacteriaceae bacterium
TTTTTCCGCAGCCTGTTCAGGCCCCTGAATCAAGTGAGACGATTACGCCGGGCTTCAGCCCCGGGCCTTTTCTCTGCCCCCTTGTTTTCTAGGACTTGCACCGCAGTTTTTTGGCCCGCGCGACCTCCGATGGCTCCTTCGATGGGATCGCAGAAGGCAAAACTCCCCGATCTACCAGAGTTTATTTGATCTATCGGACATTACGGCTGGCAACGATCTCGACGAACAGCTTGTGGACCCGGCGGTCCTGAGAAAGTTCCGGGTGAAAGGTGGCTGCCAGGATGCTGCCTTGCCGCACCAGGACAGGGAAGTTCTCCCGCCGCGCCAGCACCTCCACCGTCTCTCCCGTTGAAAGAATACGAGGAGCGCGGATAAAAACCATCTCAAGCGGGCCGCCGGGGAGTCCTGTCTCAGCAGTGAGAATGGCTGAATCGATCTGCCGGCCGTAAGAGTTGCGTTCGACAACAACGTCCAGGGCTCCCAGACTGCGTTGCGCTGGATGCCTGACTTCGCGAGCTAGCAAGATCGCCCCCGCGCAAGTCCCAAACACCGGCTTAGTGCGGCAGAATTCGCCCAGGGTTTCAAAGAAACCATGCTTCTCGAGGAACTTGAGCATGGTAGTGGATTCACCACCCGGCAGAATCAAACCATCCAAACCTTCAAGTTGATCTGGTTTGCGTACCTCGACGGGGCCGGCTCCGGTATCGGCGAGGGCCGCAGCATGCGAAGAGTAGTCGCCCTGGATGGCCAGCACCCCGATGCGCGGCAGAATGCGTGTTGTAGTCACCCCACGTGCTCCTATGTGGCCATCCACCAGACGAACACCAAGTCCTTGCGAGTTTTTTGGCGCAAGGACCCAGCAAGGTTCATGCGAGCGAAGAACGAGCGTCTGCTCCACGCAGTGGTTACCAGCCACGCGTTTGCAGTAATTGCGACTCCTCAAGACCGGCCGCCGCAAGGCCTTTCATGGTTCCGGTCACCATCTCGCTGGCCTCTGCCAGGATCTTCGGATCGTTGAAGTGTGTCGTTGCGATCACAATCGCCTTGGCGCGAGAGACAGCTTCCTCGCGCTCTTTGGGATTATTTTCAACGTCCAGCGGGGTTGCGCGCTCCTTCATGAAGATCCCTGACCCGACAAAAATGGCTTCAGCGCCAAGCTGCATCATCAGCGAAGCGTCGGCGGGTGTAGCAATCCCTCCGGCTGAGAAATTCGGCACCGGCAGCTTGCCTGCCTGGGCCACCATCCGTATCAGTTCGTAGGGCGCCTGATGCTCCTTTGCGGCAGCGTAGAGTTCCTGCTCGGAGAGAACTGTCAGGGCTCTCATTTCCTTCACGATCTGCCGCATGTGCTGGACAGCGTGAACCACGTCTCCGGTCCCGGCCTCGCCTTTGGTGCGAATCATGGCCGCACCTTCCGCAATCCTGCGGAGCGCCTCGCCCAGGTTGCGGGCTCCGCAGACAAACGGAGTGGTGAAGGCATGCTTGTCAATGTGGTGTGCCTCGTCGGCCGGGGTTAGAACCTCGCTCTCGTCGATGAAGTCAACACCAAGTTCCTGCAGAATCTGGGCCTCGGCGA
>PLST01000537.1:1610-13162 GCA_003164255.1 Acidobacteriaceae bacterium
GCCTGTTCGACGTTCATCACGTCCATGATCACGCCGCCCTTTAGCATCTCGGCCAGGCCGATTTTCAGGCGCAGGCTGGTTCCAGTAAAAGTCTTGTTTTCATTCTTTTCCGGCATGAACTTCAACCTCGATTCGGAGCGGCTCATGGAGCATTTGATCCCGGCAAGCCGCGTGAGACTGTCCTCTCCAGTGTAACAGCGAAGTGGATGAGGGGATGAGAGTGTGCGCGGTGCGCTTGATCTTAAGGGACTCCCAATGAACCGATTCCAAGATCGTTCGTTAGCTTCTGGCCATCTTTCTGCATCATTTCGGTGCAAATGGCAACGGCACAAGCACTCCCAGCGCAGGCAAACGCACAGACCCATGTCCCGGCAGCAATCAGCAGCAATCAAGCGGCTGGCGGGCAGGCTCTTGTCCCGGTCGCGCCCGAGGCGAGGGAACAAGTCGAAGCGTCGGTCTTCAGTCCGTCCGTAGCGCTGCTTCCGGTGGAGCTGGATGTCGCCGTTCCCGTGCGCGACTTCAGGGTCCGCAATCTCCTTGCGCTCGAACCTGGCCAACTAATCGAGTCGCAGTGGGGACACGGAGAGGATGTGCCGCTGGCCTCAGGCGAGGTGCAATTGGCGTGGAGCGAGTTCGAGGTCGTGGAATCGCGGATGGCAGTGCGTGTGACCCGGCTGGCCTGAACCTGGGCTGAAGTTTGGCCTGGATCCGAGCTGCACCTTTGTTGACGCCGGGCCAATCGTGCACTGAACGAATTTGAGAGAGCTGGACTAAGAAGGACCGGGAATGAAGACACTGAAGGACAGCGAGGGCCCGGGAAGACCACCGGTGAACAGCGGACCGACCGCATCGTTGACTGATCGGCTATTCAGAGGGTTTTTTGCCCCGTTGCGCCGCAGATTTGATAAACGCGAACGGCCTCAGCCGCGTCTGGCGTTGCTTGAGCGGGTTGCGCTGGCTCCTCGACATTCGCTGGCGCTGGTCGAAGCCGAGGGGCGCAGGTTCCTGGTAGCAACTTCGACCGAAGGCGGGCCGGCGTTTTATGCGCTCGATAGCTATGATCGGCCGCCACGGCCGCGCTCGCCGAGGGTCTCATGGTAGCCATCTGGGCCGCGGCAGGAGAAGCCTCAGCGACAGCGGCGCCCCTGCTGCCCGATCTCAATGCGCGGCTTCACCCGTCGGACTCCACGCCGTGGACCATTCTGCTGGTCCTCACGCTGATTACGCTGCTCCCGGCAATTCTGATGTGCATGACGCCGATGGTCCGCCTGCTGGTGGTCTTTCATTTTCTGCGCCAGGCGCTGGGCACCCAGACCGCTCCCTCCAATCCCACATTGATGGGACTGGCCCTGATGATGACGTGGTTTCTGATGGCGCCGGTGCTCAACCAGATGGACCAGCAGGCCGTTGAACCCTACCGCCAGGGCGAGATCACCGGCATGGAAGCCATCGATAGGGGAGCGCAACCGGTCAAGCTTTTCCTGCTGCGCTATGCCCGCGAAAAGGACCTGGCCCTGTTTACATCGGCCGGCCAGATACCACGCCCGAATACGCCGCTGGACCTCCCGATGCGAGTCGTCATCCCGGCCTACATTCTTTCCGAACTCAAGGCCGGGTTTGCCATCGGAGCGGTTCTCTTTCTCCCATTCCTGCTGATCGACATGGTCACCGCCGCCATCACCACCTCGATCGGCATGTTTCAGTTGCCGCCGGTCGTCGTCTCCACGCCCCTCAAGATCCTGCTGTTCGTGATGGTCGATGGCTGGAATCTGCTGGCCAACTCGCTGTTGAAGAGCTTCTGAAGGGTTAGCCCATGACGCCGGACCTGGTTGCCGAACTGCTCCGCCAGTTGATGAAGGAGGCCATCACCCTAGCCGCGCCATTGCTGATTGCCGCGGCCGGGCTGAGCTTTGTTCTGAGCCTTTTTCAGACGCTCACCAGCCTGCAAGAGCAATCGCTCACATCGGTACCGCGGCTGGGAGCAATCGCCGTGATGCTGCTGGTGGGCATGCCCTGGTTCCTGGGGCGCTTGGCCGATTACACGCGCCTCTTGCTGACCGACTTTCACCGGTTTCTGGGATGAGAAGTCAGGCTGCACCACCAAGAGCGCAGGCGGGCACGGGACGCTGCCAGGACGAGCCAGGGACGGATGGAGGAAAGGGTGAAGGCTGACCAAGAATGAGCGACTGGAGCAGCTTTTTGAGCGCAATGACGCTGACCCTGGTGCGGGTCAGCGGCATGGTGCTTTTTGCCCCCTTCTTCTCGGCGACGGCAATCCCTATTCGCGTCAAAGCCATTTTTTCCGGAATGGTGGCGTTCCTTGTGGCTCCCCTGGTGGCCCAGCTGCCGGGAGCCCGGGTCAACCTTGGTTTTTCATCTCTGCTGGGCGAGCTGGCCGTCGGCCTNNCTGGTCAACCTGCTCGATCCGGCCTCAAATATCCAGACGCCGCTGCTCGGCGAATTGTTTCAGCTGATGGGGACACTGGTCGTCATCGCCGCAGGGCTCGACCGCATCCTGCTGGCTTCGATGGTGAGGAGCTTTCGTGTGGTCCCGCTGGGTGCCTACACGCTTGCGCCGATGGCCGCGATGGGCATCGTCCGAGCCGCCGCGGGCATCTTTCTGGCTGCGGTCGAGCTGGCCGCGCCCATCCTTGCGGCGACCATGCTAGTCGAGGTCGCCGTGGCGCTGCTGGGCAAACTGAGCCCGCAGTTGCCGGTCATGAACCTGACGGTTCCCCTGAAGACCCTAACGGGCTTTTTTCTGCTCACCGGTGCGCTCGCTCTCTGGCCCAGGTTTATTGAGGCGCGCTTTGCAGGCCTGCTCGACATGGCCGAACGGCTGATCTCGCTGCCCAGCCCGGCGTCAGGCCTGGGAGGATAGCCGATGCCCGGAGAGCGCACAGAACAGGCAACGCAGCACCGGCGTGACAAGGCGCGCCGCGAGGGAGATGTGCTGCACAGCCGCGAGCTGTCGGCGGCGGCCGGAACGCTGGCAGGCGTGGCAGCACTTGGAATGCTGGGCCCGAAGACACTCGTGGTCTGGCGGGACTCGTTCGCCGCCTTTCTTCGCCTGGGAGCGGCGGCCTGCTGGGAGCCCGCGCAACTGGAACCCACACTGGTTGCGCTGCGCCGCCTGGCCGTGGCGATTCTCGGTCCCTCTGCCATTCTGATGGCCGCCGTTGCTGCCACGGCGCTCGGCGCGGGCGTCCTTCAGACCGGCGGCCTCAACATTCACCCCGAGGCTGTTGGATTCAAATTTGACCGCATCAATCCGGTCTCGAACATCAAAAACCTTTTTTCGCTGCGCGCCGCGGCACGGTTGGGCAAGTCGCTGCTCCCCGCGGCCCTGCTGGCGGTCTTCGCGGTGCAGAGGATTGCCCGTCAGCTGACCATCCCGCCTTTTTCGACGGCTCGGCTTGAGCAAGTGGGCTCGGATATCTACGGCCTGCTGCTGGCGGCCGCCTGGCTTCTGTTCGGCTGGTCGGCGATTGATTACCTCGTTGAATGGCAGAGCCGCGAGTCTCGCCTCAAGATGAGCAAGCAGGACATGCGCGACGAGTTCAAGGAGACCGAAGGCAGTCCCCAGATGCGAAGCCGCATTCGCGGGTTGCAGCGGCAGATGCGTCGGCGCCGCGTGAAAGCTGACGTGGCCAAGGCCGCGGTGGTGCTGACCAACCCCACGCATTATGCCGTGGCGCTTGGTTTCGACTTCGCCACCATGGAAGCGCCCAAGGTCATGGCCAAGGGAAGAAACCTGCTGGCCGAAGAGATCAAGGCAGAAGCCCGCTGGGCCGGCGTGCCCATCGTCGAAAACCCGCCATTGGCGCGCTCGCTGTACCGTTCGGTCGAAGTCGGACAACCGATCCCGGTCGACCTCTATGCTGCTGTGGCCGCGATTCTCGCCTATCTCTACCGGCAGCGCGTGGAAGCCGAATTGAGAGAGAGGCGCGCGCGGGAATCCGCAGCACGGCAACGCGGACAAGCGCCGCCGCCGGCTGGATTCGGAGGCAACGCTTCGGCCTTTACCCGACCGGGAGGTCCTCAATGAGTACAGCAGCGCTGGCGCAAAACGCACTCCCGGCAGTTTCGATCTGGAAGAGGCTGGGAGAATATCTTCTGCCCCTGGCCGCCATCAGCGTGATCTTTGTGATGCTGGTGCCGCTTCCGGCCGCAGGGCTCGACCTGTTGCTGGCTCTTTCGATGGCCGCATCCGTCATCGTCTTCCTTTCGGCGATGCAGATTCGTCGCGCGGTCGAGCTTTCCGTCTTTCCCACTCTGCTTCTGCTGCTGACCCTGTTCCGGCTGGCGTTGAACATCGCTTCCAGCCGCCGCATTCTGCTGCATGGATCAGAAGGCACGGCGGCCGCGGGCAAGGTCATCGAGGCCTTCGGGCAGTTCGTTGTCGGTGGCAACTACGTCGTCGGCTTTGTCCTGTTTCTGGCGCTGGTCGCCATCCAGTTCCTGGTCGTCTCGCATGGAGCGGTGCGCACCGCCGAAGTCACGGCCCGGTTTACGCTCGACGCCTTGCCGGGAAAGCAGATGGCCATCGACGCCGATATGAATGCCGGCCTGATCGATGAGGCCGAGGCCCGACGACGACGCCAGGCCATCGCGCGGGAAGCGGAGTTTTACGGCGCCATGGACGGTGCCGCGCGCTTCAACCAGCGCGACTCGCTGGCCACGATTCTGATTACGGCCATCAACATTGTCGCCGGCCTGCTGATTGGCACCTTGCAGCAGGGGGTCGAGTTAGGCGAGGCGGCGCGCACCTACACCGTGCTCACCGTGGGCGACGGACTGGTGACCCTGATTCCTTCCTTGCTGGTGTCCGTAGCCGGAGGCATTACCCTGACGCGCGCCAACTCGGCCGGCATGCTGGGCGGCGAGATTCGTCAGCAACTGCTGGCCCGGCCAGCCACGCTCTATTTGGCCAGCCTCGTCTCGGCGGCCATGTGCCTGATTCCCGGGTTGCCGAAGATCGCGTTCCTGGCCGTGGCCGCCGTACTCTTCTGGGCCGCGCGCCGCCTGCCGGCGGAGTCTGCTTCACCAGCGGCAGCCGAGTCGACTGGCGGGGAGAAAAAGAGGGCAGAGACCGGAACGGCCTCGGACCTTGCATCGCTGCTTCGCCTGGAAGACCTGACGCTCGAGATCGGCTTTCAACTGATTCCGCTGGTGGACGAGAAGCAGGGCGGCCAGCTGTTGAACCGGGTGCGCTCGCTGCGTCGCCATCTCTCGTCTGAACTGGGGTTTCTGGTTCCCCCAGTCCATATCTCCGACAACCTGCGCCTCAAGCCGCGCGAGTACCTGTTCTCTCTCCGGGGCATCGAGATCGGCCGCTGGCAAACCGAGGGCAATCATCTTCTGGCCGTCTCCGGCGACGCAGGGCGACGCCCGCTGGCCGGCAAGGAAGCGCGGGAGCCGGCTTTCGGAGTTCCGGCCATCTGGATAGCACCGGATCTTGAGGACCAGGCCATCGCGGCCGGTTACTCGGTCGTCGACGCGGTTACCGTGATCACGACGCACCTGGGCGAGTTGGTCCGCCAGCATGCGTGGGAGTTGCTGGGCCGGGCCGAGACCAAGCGCCTGTTGGACGGCCTGAACGAAAGCCATCCCAAGCTGCTTGAAGAGCTGGTGCCGAAGCTGCTGACTCTCGGCGAGGTTGGCCGCGTTCTCGAACAACTGCTGCGCGAGCGGGTGTCGATCCGGGATCTGGCCACGATTCTCGAAGTCCTTCTTGAGACCGCTCCAATGAACAAAAATGTCGTCGCGTTGGTGGAGGCCGCGCGCCAGGCTTTGGCGCGGCGTCTGATCCACCCCTTGCTCGACGGCGACGGGCAGTTGCCCGTTCTGTTGATGGACCCGGCGCTTGAAGAAGAGATTCAGGCCACGCTGGCGCCAGAGTCGGGCCACCGTCTGCTCTCGGCCGCATCGACCGCAGGCGTTCCGGTGCTCCGCCGGCTCGCCGATTCTTTGAGGCAACTTATCGGAACCGCATCCTCAGCGGCTCTGCCCGTGCTTCTTTGCCCTAGTCCTGCCCGCTACCACGTGAAGCGCTGGCTGGAGCCGATCCTGCCACGGCTGTCGGTGGTCGCCGCGGGAGAGATTCCTCCGGAGGTTCGTTTGAGGCCGGTGGGCACCGTGCGTTGAGACCCCGGCTGAGTTGTCAAAGCCGCGAGCGCGATTTGGGCGGCGGGAACGGACCCAGGTCGCGCGAAAGCAATCGCGGGAACGGGTGAGAAGAGCGTGAAGGGGAGGGGCGTCGATGGCACTGGAAGCGGCGGTCACAGCAGGAAACCAACGGTCGTCACGCCGGGCTGCGGCCGCTGGGGGCTATCCTCCGGCCGCGGCCGGGGCTCCGACTCTGAACAGCGAGCAGGAACGCGTTCTGCTCGAACATCTGCCCATCGTGCGCTTTCTTGCTCGCCGCATCCACGAGCGGCTGCCGCAGCACGTCGACATCGAGGACTTGGTGTCGGCGGGGGTCGTCGGCTTGATGGACGCATTTCAGAAGTTCGACCCCGGCAAGAAAGTCCAGTTCCGCAGCTACGCGCAGTTCCGCATTCGTGGGGCAATTCTCGACAGCCTGAGAACGCTGGACTGGAGCCCCCGCGAGCTGCGCCGCAAGGGCCGCGCGGTCGAGGAGGCAATCCGGGTCCTGACGGCTCGCGCGGGTCGCGCTCCCGGCGAAGCCGAGGTAGCCGTGGAGATGGGACTCTCCCTCGAGGACTATCAGCAATTGCTGGGCGATCTGAAGGGGCTCGAGATCGGCACGCTCCACATGGAGCGCAACGAAGACTCGGGGGAAGAGGAACTGGCGTATGTGCCCGGAAGACCGGAAGAGGATCCACTGTTCCGCTGCCTCAGGGGAGAACTCGAGGAGAGGTTGAGCGAAGCCATTGCCAACCTGCCTGACCGGGAACGGCTGGTGATGACCCTTTACTACTACGAGGAGATGACGATGCGCGAGATCGGCTTGGCGCTCGGCGTGGTTGAGTCGCGGGTCTCGCAGGTTCATGCCTCGGCGGTCGTGCATCTGCGCAGCGCGCTAAAGGACCTGGCTTCCAAGGGCGTCTTCCAGAAACCCGGTCCCCGCCGCGAGACGGAGCGCGGGCGTCGCGGAATTCTATGAGGGCATCTTCGAGAGAACTGAATTGGCGCGGAAACAAGATGGTTTTGGGAGCGGTAAGAACAAGATCCGGAGGCGGTGAGAATTGATTGAGAAGACGCTTAAGCAGGATGAGATCGATGCGCTCTTTGAGGCCGCGCGGAGTTCCACGCCCGAATCGCCGAAGGGCGAGGTCAGGGCCCGGGTCGTCCCTTACAATTTTTCATCCGCCGGCCAGATTTCGACCGAGCAGCTGCGCGCCATCAGCATGCTCAACGACCTGTTCGCCCGCAACCTGACCCATAATCTCGCGGCCTGGCTCAGGACCCGTTTTCAGGTGAACCTGGTTTCGGCCGAGCAGATTCAGTTCAACGAGTTTCTGCTGCGCATTCCCGAGATCAGCTATGTCGCCTCGGTGCGGCTTGAGCCGCTGGGCGCCTTGTCTGTACTGCAGCTGGACCTTGGCCTGGCGCCTCCGGTGATTGACCTGCTTCTGGGGGGCGAAGGCAAAGACGGCCCGCTGCGCGAGTTGACCGACATCGAGGAATCGATCCTCGGCAGCGTGGTTGAGATCATCTGCCGCGAACTGACCGCCGCCTGGCAGCCCGTTGGCCTCAGTTTCAACTTTGAGCGCCGGCAGATGCAGACCCAGGTGGCCAGGGTGATCTCGGTGAACGAGAAAACGCTCTGCCTGAGTTTCGAGATCCGCATGCCGCACAGTTCGGGCCTGCTCAATCTTGCCTTTCCCGCCGTGGTCGCTAACACCATTCTGCGCCGGCTCACGTCGGACTGGGGACGGCGGCGCCGCCATGGCGGCGATGCGCAGGCCAGGATGGGAACGGCGGCGCAGAGGATCAGGTTCGGCTGCTCCTTGCAGTTGCCGGCGGTGCGTCTGGCTGCCGGCGACCTCGAGAATCTTGCGCCTGGCAGTATCTTGCGCCTGGATCTGGCTGCCAGCGCGCTTCCCGTCTGGCGCGTGGGCGGCCAATCGCTGTCTCTTGCCCAGGCCGTCCGCCAGGGAACGCAGCGCGCCGCCCGCATAGAGCGCGGGTTTCAGGAGACCGACCGATGATGACCTATCTGGACTGCTGGGCCCAGGTGGCCCGGGACCTTTTTGCCCAGGCTCTGGCCGGCGAGCCCGCGTTGACAGACGCGCTGCCCAAGCCACTTGAGGCCGGCTCATTTGGCTTCGCTGCCACGATTCAAGGGGATGAGGAGGGCCGATTTGCCGTTGAATTCGACGGCTCAATCCTGGAGGCGCCGCTCCTGGGCGATGGAGTGGATCAGAAGGCGGGCTGGGGCGAACTGTTGCGCGAGACCTGCGACGCAGCCTCGGGAGAGCTGCTGGCGAGGACCGGAAAGAAATGTCGAGTAACCGGCTTTGAGCAGATCTCAGGCGAGGCGCAGATCTCGCGCGCCTTCCAATTAAAGTCCGGAGAGCGAATCTGGACAGTCCTGGTGCACGACGAGGTCCGAGCCTCACGGTCCGAGAAGCCGGCAGCCGAGCCGAAACCCACACCTGCTCGAGCGGCAGAACCTGCGGCACCGACAGCCAGACTGACTCCAGGCCTCGAGTTGCTGCTCGATGTCGAACTTGAAGCCTCCCTGCGCTTCGGCTGCCGGGAGATGCCGCTCGGAGAGATCCTCGATCTGGGGCCTGGAGATGTGGTCGAACTGGACCGCCATGTCTCCGATCCCGTCGACCTGATCGTCGGCGACAAGATTGTGGCGCGCGGCGAGGTGGTGCTGGTCAACGGCAACTTTGGCCTTCGCGTCAGCGAGGTCGCTGCGCCGAGAAAACGCCTGGAGAGCATCCGATGCCTCTTCTGAGGGAGAACCGCACGCAGGTTGAGCATGGCCGTCGAGCACTCAGCCCCGGTGGACCAGCGAGGGTGCCCGCCCCGCGAGCTCTCCTCGGAACCGAGCCTGGACTGGAGCGGGTTGAACCTGTGCGGCGCCGATTGGCGCTCGGGCTGTTCACATCCTGCGCCAATCCCGCCTGCGACTCCGGATGGATGAAGTTGTGGCGGAGCCGCTCGGTGCCAGTGTTTGAAGGCGGCTGGAGTTGCTCGCCCGCCTGTACGCGGGCGCAGATTGAGGCAGCACTCCTGCGCGAAGTTGATGCTCACGGCATTCCCGAGGAGGTCCACCGCCACCGCATTCCGCTGGGCCTTGCGATGCTCGAACAAGGCTGGATTACCAGTGCCCAGTTGCGCAGGGCGCTGGAGGCGCAGAAGACCGCGGGAGCCGGCCGTCTGGGTCATTGGCTGGTGCGCCAGCAGGCAGTCAGCGAGCAGTTGGTGACCCGGGCGCTGGGGCTGCAGTGGAGTTGCCCGGTCCTTGGGCTGGAAGCGCATGCGCCGGAAGGATTGACCGCGGTTTTGCCGCGACTTTTTGTGGATGCGTTTGGAGCCCTGCCGCTCCGGATTGCGGCGCGCAAGATCGTTTATCTGGGATTCGAATCCCGCCTGGACCCGGCGCTGGCCTTGGCCGTCGAGCGCATGACTGGCTTGCGCGCCGAATCCGGTCTTGTGCAGGAGTCGCTCTTTCGCCCCGCGTACACCCGCATGCTTGCCGCAACGTTTCCCCCGCTGGAGTTGATTGAGGCCGCCTCTGAGTCGGCACTCGTTCAGGTACTGGCCAGGCGCGTCGAAACGCTCAAACCGGTCGCATCGCGACTGGTCCGGTTGCACGACTGCCTTTGGCTGAGAATGTGGACCGATCCGCAGAAGGGGCCGTTGCCGCAAATCGATACCGTGCGGGACCTGATCTGTTCCCTTCGCTCTTCTTGACCGGGAATCAAGCCGGGCGCCTGCGACAGGACTCAAGGATTGCTTGAGGTTGCCGATACAAAATGCAGTAGAGGAGTTGAGGCATGAGTGAAATACGAGCCCTGATCGTCGACGATTCCTCGGTCATGCGCAAGATTGTGGAGCGTGCGCTACGCCAGGCGGGCCTGGATCCGCTGGTGGTGCATGAGGCCGGCAGTGGAACCGAGGGCCTGGAGCTGCTAAGAGCGCGACAGGTGGACTTGATTCTCTCCGACATCAATATGCCGTCGATGGACGGGTTGGAGTTTCTGCGCCAGATTCGCGCCCAGAACCTGGCTCCGGGGATTCCGGTGGTCATGATCACAACCGAGTCGAGCGAAGAGCACGTCAAGCAGGCCATACAGGCTGGAGCGCAGGGGTACATCCGCAAGCCGTTCACCGCCGAGCAAGTGAAGGAGAGGGTATTGCCTCTCGTGCACGCGGCCTGACGAGAAGGAGACAGCATGCTGTTGAACGGTGTGCGCAAGGCCTCCATCGCGCTTGAGCGCGGGGGCGGCGGAAATGGAATGGAGCCTACGATGGCGGTATCGTTGCGTGAATCCCTGCAACAGGTTTCCGATCCGGGAAACCTGGATGCAAGCGTGGAAGAGGTTTTTCGATTGATGCTCGGGGTCGAATGCCGGCGGGAGCATGGCGGCGGGAGCCAGGAACAGGATTCCGTGACCGCGGTGGTTGGCTTTGGCGGGCTGCTGAGCGGAGCCTGCGTTTTCTCGACTGGCCGCACCGCTGCCCTCGAAATTGCCGGATTCATGACAGGCATGCAGTTCGAGGAGATTGACGACACGGTCAAGGATGGGATTGGGGAGATCTGCAACATGCTGGCGGGCGCATGGAAGGGCAAAGTCCCTGAGCTGGCCGCAAACTGCGGTCTTTCGGTGCCCGCGGTCATCACCGGCCGCGATTACAAACTCCATGTCCAGGCTCCGGAGTTTCAGTTGCACCATCTCTACCGCTTTCAGGAGTCAACCTTCGCCGTCACCATCGTCTGCGACGGCCTGCAATAGGTCCCGACGCCAAGACGAATTCAGGATGTCCCCACCGGGCGGAATTCAGAATGGGGCAGGACGCTCGCCCCGCATCGGGCAGTGACAGAGACTGGGCTGCCAGGCGGGGCTGCTTGAGGCCGAGGACCGATGACTGATCGTCGGCCGTTGCCCCTTGGGCCTGCTATTCCTAAGCCCCTCTAATTCCATTTCTCCTCTCGCGGCACTCCATCTGCAAGCTCTCTCGTTGTCAGGAGAGCGTGCGATGGACAGCGGTTACTACGCGGCGATGACCGGCCTTGTGGCGCGAACCCAGGCTCTCGATACGGCAGCCGCCAATCTGGCCAATGCTCAGACGCCGGGATACCGGGCGGAGCGGGAGTACTTCCGGTCCGCGCTCCTCGGTCCGGATGCCCTCAGCTCCCAGCTGGGCCGCACGGTCAACAATTACGGCCTTCTTGGCGGCGACCAGCTCAGCATGGCTCAAGGAGCATTGCAATCGACCGGTAACCCCCTCGATCTGGCAATTGAAGGTCAGGGTTTCTTTCAGATCCAGACAGCGAACGGGCTTCGCTACACCCGCGATGGCAGCTTTCACCGTTCCTCTGGTGGCCAACTGGTTACTTCTGCAGG
>PLST01000537.1:13186-17882 GCA_003164255.1 Acidobacteriaceae bacterium
GCCCCTTCCGGCGACCCACCCATTCCTGTGACAGACGCCTCGATCCACCAGGGAGCCCTTGAGGCGGCCAACCAGGACGTGGTCCAAGGCTCGCTCGACCTGATTGTGATGCAACGTCAGGCCGAGATGATGCAGAAGGCCCTCACAGTCTTCCACACGGAGTTCAACAGAATCGCCACAGAAGATCTGCCGAAGATCTGATTCAGAACGAGGAGAACCATGATTCGAGCGTTGTATACGGCCGCCAGCGGCATGAGCGCGCAGCAGATGAACCTGGACACAATTGCCAACAACCTGGCCAACTCCTCGACCACCGGCTTTCGCCAGTTGCGTCTGCAGTTCCAGGACATGGTCTACCAGAATCTGGTCACTCCAGGAGCGGCCGAGAGCCAGAACACCGTTTCGGCGGGCCTGCAGATTGGTCTGGGCACCAAATCGGCGGCCACTGAAGTCATCACGACTCAGGGTGCGCTCAACGAGACCGACAATCCCCTCGATGTGGCGATCGAGGGAACCGGTTTCTTTCAGGTGCAGCGGCCTGACGGCACCATCGCCTACACGCGTGCCGGCCAGTTTCATCTCAACAACCAGGGCACCATCGTCACCACCGACGGCGACCCGGTGATTCCTACGATCACGATTCCGTCGAACGCAACGGCAGTAACCATCACCCAGTACGGAGTGGTGAATGCGACGCTCGCGGGCCAGCAAAATCCCTCCCAGCTCGGCCAGTTGCAACTGGCCACCTTCCCCAACCCCGGCGGACTCGAGAGCCTGGGCGCGAATCTGCTCCAGGCCACGCTCAGTTCAGGCGACGCGGTGCTCGGCAATCCGGGTGGTGCCGAGGGGTTGGGCACCCTGCAGCAGGGGTACCTCGAGAACTCGAACGTCGACATTGTCACCGAGTTTGTGCAGATGGTCCTTGCGCAGCGCGCCTACGAATCCAATTCCAAAGTGATCAAAGCGGCTGACGATATGTACTCGCAGGTCAACAACATGACGCGATAAAGCAAATCTGCTGGTTGAGTATTTGAGTGAGGGCCAAGATATGAAGACGGAACGCCGGACGGCAACTGCACTTTTCATTTTGTCCCTCGTGTTGGCTGCGGCCCTCAACGCGCAGAGAGGCCCCCGGCCGGTTCAGGCGGTGAAAGCCTCGATCCGCATAGCAACCGAAGCGGATCATTCCCTCGCCGGCGACGTTTTCAAGGAGATTGACGATTCGTGCACAGGCGACCGCTGGCTGCTGGTGCGGGACGCCAACCATCCCGCGGGGCCGGGACGCCTGGTGCGAATCACGCGGACTGGGCGCATGATCCAGCCCGGCGAGATGGAAGAAACGGCTTCGAACGTCGGCGAACGGGCAGCCGCTCCGGTCATTCATTCAGGCGATGCGCTGGTTCTCGAGGAGAGCACGCCGCTGGTCGAGGCACGCCTTGAGGCGCGGGCCCTGGGCCCCGCCATTTGCGGAGGGGAATTTAACGCGCGTCTTGCAGTCGGAGGAAAGGTTGTGCGCGCCGTGGCTCTTGGGAAAGGCCGTGCAGCCTTTGTGTCCCAGACGGGAACGAGGCCATGAGGCGCAACGTCGGGATCGCGATCCTGGTGTGCTTGTTGACCGCAGCCTGCCCATTCCTCGCAGCCAAGAAGGCGAAACCCGTTGTCGCGGCAAAGGCAACGCCGCCGGAGACGGCATTGAGTACCTACATTCAGCGCGTGCGTGAGCAGCAGGCGGCCGAAGTGAAGTCGACTGGTTCGATCTGGAGTCCGGAGGGGCGGCTCGTACGGCTTGGAACCGATGCCAAGGCGGTTCGCCTGCACGACGTGGTTTCCGTCGTGGTCACGGAAAGTCTGGCGGCGTCGACCGATGGTCAAGTCAAGAATGCCCGGGCTTCCAACGCCAACTCCGGCCTCACCTCGTTGTTCGGGGCACTCAAGGCGGCCAATGCTTTGCAGAATCTGGTCGGTATGAGCACCGCCTCCGGCCTGACGGCACAGGGGCAGAGCACAACCAATTCAAGTCTTGCGACGACGTTTGGCGCCGAAGTGGTAGACGTGCTGCCCAACGGGATGCTGGTGGTGCAGGCTACGCGCCAGATCACCTTCTCCCAGCAGACGCAGCTGATCAAGCTCCGCGGACTGGTCCGGCCTGAGGATGTGAGCTCGCAGAACCAGGTGCAGTCGACAGCCATGACCGATCTCGAACTCGAAGTGACGGGCAAGGGCATCGTCAACGACTCCACCTACAGGCAGAATCCTCTCGTCCGTTTGCTGGAAAAGCTGGTCGTGTTTTAGATGCCTGATGTTGGTGGCGGATTTGGGGCAAGGATCAGAAGAACGAGGGCGTGGGGCGGAAGAACGAAAGTTTGGGTCAGAAATGCGACGGCGTGGGGCCCACAAGGGCAAGGAACAGTCAGGTTGGAGAAACGGGGCCGCACTTGTTAAGGGGAGAGACGAGCGGGAGGGCGCAAAAGCATCGAAGGACCCGGCGCAATGTCTGGTCGGCAGTCTTGGCATTGTTTGCTTTGCTTCCGGCCGTCGGTCTTCCTGCGGAGACCGCCGGACAAAAGGCGCGCATCAAGGACGTTGCCACGATCGAGGGGATTCGCGACAACCAGCTTGTCGGCTATGGACTGGTGGTCGGCCTGCACGGAACCGGCGACAGCTCGCAGACGGTGTTTCCGGCTCAGACGCTGCTTTCGGTGCTGGAGCGGATGGGCATCACGGTACCCCAGACCGGCTCAAACAGCGCCAGCAACATGCAGGTAAAGAACATGGCCGGGGTCTTTGTTGTGGCCACGCTTCCACCCTTCAGCCAACCAGGAAGCAAGCTTGACGTGACCGTCTCTTCGGCTGGAGATGCGCGCACGCTCGAAGGCGGCATTCTGCTGATGACACCGCTCTACGGCCCGGATGGGCAAATCTTTGCAGAGGCCCAGGGGGCGCTGGTGCTGGGCGGTTACATGGCCGCCGGAGGAGGAAGCAGCAAGCAGATGAATCACCCGACCACGGCGCGGATTCCCGGCGGCGCCCTGGTGGAGCGGCCTGTTTCCATCGACCTGAAGCAGATGCATACGGTCACCGTCGTCTTGAACGACGCGGATTTTCACACTGCCGAGCAAATGGCGTCGGCCATCGATGGCGAGATCGGCCAGGGAAGAGCGCGCACCGTCGACAGCCGCCGAGTGGAGATCGCGGTCAACCCCGATGAGGATGTTGCCGGATTGCTGGACAAGGTCGAATCGGTTGAAGTCGAGGTCTACCCAAGGGCGCGCGTGGTGGTGAATGAGCGCACGGGAACGGTCGTGATCGGTGGGACCGTTCGTCTGCAGCCGGTCTCAATCCTCCATGGCGGCTTGTCGGTGAATGTGATTTCGACCACCGAGGTATCGCAACCCAATGCCATGTCCGCAGGCGGCACAACCCAGGTTGTTCAGCAGACCAGCGTTCAGGCCCAGGACCGGCCCGTGAACCGCATTGATCTCAAAGCGGGTGCGACGGTTGAGGATCTGGTCGGAGAATTGCAACGTACCGGGGCGGGGGCGCGGGACGTGATCTCCATCCTGCAGGCGATGAAAGAGGCAGGCGCGCTTGAGGCCGACCTGGAGGTGCTCTGATGCAGGCAATTTCGGCCGCCACGGCAACAGCAGCTTCGGCCCGGGCGATTGACCCGAGGCTGGTCAAGGCGGCCCATGAGTTCGAAGCGCAGATGATGAAGGAACTCCTGAAGCCCATGACCGGCAAAGATGCGCTGACCGGGGAGGACCAGGACGATGGAGGAGACGCGAATGCAAACGGTGCCCTGGGCGAGTTTGCCTCCGAGGCGCTCGGCCAGGCGCTTAGCCAACGAGGGGGCTTTGGCATTGCGGACCGCATTGTGAGGGATCTATCCCATTCTGGTAAGCAGGGCGAAACCGGGAAGGTAACTGGAAATCTGCACGGCAATACCGTGCTCAAGCCGCTCAAATGACTAAAGTGATTAGCAGCCAGGCCGATAGCATCAGCAAGGAGCAATGCGCATGGATATTCGCAACAGTCTTGATAGTTTGAGGTCACTTCTGGGAACCACTCCAGCTACGACTACTGTTGGAGGTGCAAAGAACGGTGCGACCCAGGGGACCAGTGCATTGGGCGCTGACCAGGCGACTTTGAGCAATGCTGGCAGCGAAGTGTCGCTTTCGGCTGGTACGGACGGCGTGCGCGCGGAAAAAGTGGCGGCGGTGCAAGCAGCCCTGGCGGCGGGAACCTATGATGTGTCAGCTTCGGCGGTCGCCTCCAAACTTGTGGACGCAATGATCGGCGGGCAAGAGTAACGAGCTGTTCAGCCTGTCCGTAGCGTGTTGTGCAACCGCAAACGATCACTGATCAGGCTCGGAGGCATTCAAGAGCCAGGTGCTGATTTGAGAAAGGGAAGGACCGCGGGCGATGTTGGGGTCTGAGATGAGGCGAATCAACCCAGAGCTGAAACAACTGGTGGCGGAAGCTTCGCGGGCCCTTGCGTGTCTCGATGCCGATCGGTTGGAGGAACTTGCACGATCATGCCAGGCATTGAACCGGGAACTGCCGAACCTGCAACGAGAGGAGCGTACCGAACTTTCCCGTCAGGCAGGCGCGGCGACTGAGGATATGGCCGTATTTGGCAGAGTGCTTGAGGCGACGCGAGCCAACCTGGATGTGATGAACCGGTTGCGTGAACTGC
>PLST01000456.1:0-2414 GCA_003164255.1 Acidobacteriaceae bacterium
CCGGCCCGAGCATGTACTCATCGCTCATGTCCGCTACCTTGGGGTCGCCCGGAAAATCCATTGGCAAGGCGCGCATGATTGGCGCTCCCGTCAACCATGTGTTGTAGCCGAGAGAGTAGATGTACGGCATGAGTTGATAGCGCANNGCGTACTGGAACCAGCGCGTGTAAAGCTCGGGGTAGTCATCGTAGCCGCCTACGTTCTGGCGAGCGTCGGAGGGATCAAGCAGCGGCTTGTGGGCCGGGTGATGAACCGGGGGCAGATACTGCCAGCCACCAGTGTCGTTGGACCAGTAGGGAATGCCGGAAGCCGTTACATCCAGCCCGGTGGGAATCTGCCGTTTGAGCGTATCCCAGGTGGGAAAAATGTCAGAGGACCAAACGATGGTTCCCTTGCTCTGCACTCCCAGGTACGCGTCGCGCGAGAGAATCAGCGCGCGGCGCCGCGGCTCGTCCCGGCGGAATCCGTCGTAAAGTGCACCGGTGTGGAAGAGCGGGTACACGTTGAAAAATTGCGTCCCCGGACCGACCTCGAAATACGCGCCGTTCGGGGGCAGGTCAGGCTCGGTTTCGTCTGCCCACAGCGAGTCGAATCCCTGGCTCAGGATGTTGTCGTGAACTGTTTTCCAGTACCACCGGGCGGCATCGGGATTTGTCGTGTCAATGTCGGAGCCGGCCCGGTCGTACGGCAATCCATCGATAGGTGTGCCGTCGGCAAGATGAATCAGCCAGCCTTTCTGGCGCAGTTCGGAATAAAAGCGGCCGCCCGCTTGAAAGCGCGGCCACACGCTGATCATGGTCTCGAAGCCCATGTCGTGGAGCTGTTTGTTCATTGCCTTTGGATCGGGCCAGAACTTCGGGTCCAGATCCATCTGACCCATCTTGGTGTAGTAGAACCAATCGACTACGAGCACATCGGCCGGCAGATGACGATCGCGATAGCCTTTGGCCACTGCCATCAATTCGTCCTGGCTGGCGTAGCGCTGCTTGCACTGGATGTATCCGTAGGCTGCCTTGGGCAGCATCGGCGCCGGGCCCGACAGGAGGCGGTATCCCGCGTAGATTTCATCCATGGTGTTGCCGGTAATCACAAAGAACGAAACGCGGTCGCCCACCTCGGACTTCCACCGGGTTTGCTCGTTGAATCCAGGCTCAATGGTTGTCCGCGAAGGGTTGTCCCATAACAGCCCGTAGCCCTTGTTGGTGACGAGAAACGGCACGCAGAAACTTGGGCCCCCGGTGGCCAGGTAATCGGCCCAGCAACGAACCTGGTGGCCGCGGTGATCGAGAAATCCCTCGTGGCTTTGTCCGAGCCCGTAGTAGTGCTCATCGTCGGGCGAGGCGAAGGTGGCGCCCACCGTGTAGAACTCGGGATCTCCGGGACGGCGGTCCTGCAACACTGCTGCGGTGCCATCCTTGTGATTGGGAACGCCCTGCGACCAGTCGGTCAGTTCCAGAATCTGTTTTCCCTCGGGGGTGGTGAAGGAGATATGGGCGCCCGGAGTCGTGCCGTTGAAGAATTTCGAAATATCGACCTGCGTCTGAACCGGTGGCTTGTGATCGGGCAGGTTGCGGTCAACCGTCACAACGACTCGATCAGACCGGTACACGTCAGCGCGCGCCGTTTGACTTGCGCTCCACCCGGCCGCTGACGGGCTGGCAACAAGGCCGTATCCCGGGCCGGCAAGCGCCGGTTCGCGCTTGAGGCTCAGGGTCACGCGCAGGATGTTCGGCGCATATGGCTCGAGGACAATCGTACTGCCGTTTCGATCGAGTGTCAGGCTTGTGCTCTGGGCGGCGAGAGTGAAGCCACCGCACAACACGACCAGCTGCCATATCAAGAATCTGCTCCAACGCACCAGGGACGGCATCAATTTATCTCCATTGGGTTCAAAATACTAATTTTGCTCTACCGAGCATTGTTGCATCTCCAATCACGATTGCGAGGGAACCGTGTAGGGTTGAGAACGCCGCAGCACTGCGCAGTGGGCGGGACTGCCGAGGAAACGGGTTCCAATTCCAAGAAAATGACGATGGATTGTCTTTCGCCGGCCCGAATGGAAAGGCAGTTGCTCTGCAAGGTCCATAATCGGTTGCGTCCAGGACGAGTTTCGTAATTGAATGTGCCGGCCGGATCAATACTGAATTTGCCAGCCCGGTTGCTTTCGGTCACTCTAGTCATTCCAATCTGTAGTTCCGCAATGGTAACTCTGGCTCCGGAAACGAAAGCTAAGGTAGAATCCAGTACTGTACCCTCGGTTCCGCGTTTGAAGGGAACCGAATGTCTGGCAGGTTGGATGCTACCGATGGTGCGGCTCCAAGCAACGATCCGCCGTCGTGGGGGGCTTTTCAAGTACAACACTGTGTATTACAGTGTGTTGGTAGACATGACTGCGCATCGGAAGGCTGGTTAAC
>PLST01000456.1:2453-21947 GCA_003164255.1 Acidobacteriaceae bacterium
ATTGGACATGAAGAACTTGATGGCGATCGACGCATTTTCAACGATGTTGAGAAGCAGTCAGTCCTTCGTGAATTGGACGCGATCCTGAACAGTCCGGTTTTTCAGCCAAGCAAGCGCGGCAAACAGTTTTTGACCTATGTAGTCCATCACCGGCTTGAAGGGAACCACGAGCGGCTGAAAGAACGCACCATCGGAGTCGATCTCTTTCAGCGCCCTGCCGGGTATGCAACCGGGGACGATCCTGTCGTTCGGGTGCAGGCCGGGGAAGTACGCAGAAGGCTGGACCAGTATTACCAGGCCAACCCGAATACCTCGACAGTCCGCATCGAACTTCACGTGGGGTCTTACACCCCCGAATTCAAGTGGGTACCACCTGACCAGGTGGGCCAACCGTCTTTGCCTTCGGAAGTGGCAAAATCTCAAGAAACTCCCCAACAAATGGGCAGGGGCCAAGAATTAAGTTCGGTCAAATCGGCATTGCCTGCAGAAACAAAGCGTGCTACCGGAAAGCACAAATGGTTCTGGTGGGTTTTGGCCGGGGTTGGCCTCGTCCTTCTGGCCGGTCTGACCTTGGTAGGGATATCAATTTATCGTGCCAGAGCACCCCAATCAGTTTTGCAAAGGTTCTGGGCTCCCGCGATATCCTCAACAGAACCGGTACTGATCTGCCTGGCCAAACCTTCGGTCTACTTACCGTCGGTCAAACTCTACCAAAGACGTGCCAAGAATCCCGAGGAGTTCCAGGGTCAATTCGCGAGGCTCACGCATAAACCCGATCTGGGGCCCGATGACAAGCTCCAATGGGGCGATATGATCGAGTACCCCGACTATGGGCTTGCGAGCGGAGATGTTTACACGGCGATTCAACTGGCTGGTTTTTTTGCCCAGACGGGGAAAAAGAATCAAGTCAGAATTGGAGACGACTACTCATTCGAAGACTTGCGCAGCTCTCCCGCAGTCGTCATTGGAGCGTTCAACAATCGTTGGACGATGCAAATCACATCCAACCTTCGCTTTGAATTCGTCGATGAGGGAGGCGAATCGCTCATCAAGGAAGTTGGCCCGTCAGGACGAAAATGGAATGCAAGAACTGACGCAGTCGAAAAGTCCGGTGAGGATCACGCAGTTGTCACAAGACTTCTCAACTCAAAAACCGGTCAATTTGTTGTAATCGTGGCTGGAATCAAGTCCTACGGCACCCAGGCTGCCGGAGAGTTCGTTTCTAATTCGGCGGCCCTTCAGGCGGCCCTTCAGACCGCTCCGCCGGACTGGGACAAGAAGAACCTGCAGATTGTTCTTCAAACCCCGGTCACTGAGGGTTTACCTGGTCCTGCCCAGGTTGTTGCTCTCTACGTCTGGTAGCCGCCGGACATACGGCAATTGGAAAATCCAATCAAATCAAGGATATGCAGCGCCGCACGGAGGGTTGCGTGTCTGTGCTGACCCTTTTGGCAATAGGAGTCTGCGGGAACCGCCCCGGCTTGGCCGGCAAAAAGGGCTCTTGATGCGATACAAGATGAGTGAATTCGAGTGAAGGAAGGCACGAACAAGGCGGCGACTGTAACTTGAGATGGGGAAATGCCTCCTCCAAAAGGTGGGGGTGCGCCTCCTTCGTTCCATTTAAATGATTGATAATAAAAGAGATATTGTCAAACTTACCGTAATGTACAGTGTAATACTTGTGCACTCTGCACAAAGCGCCTAGTTTTCTCGTGGATTAAATCTGAATGAAGCGGCGCACGGTAATGCCGCCAAGAGTTATCTGACTTCGCCTACAAACTGCTCCAAGTCTAAGCCCAACAGGTTGGATCGCATTACGAGAGCAGAAGGCCCAAACCCGGAAATCGTTTACTAAGGAGACAAAAATGGTTAGTGACAGAAGAGCGTACAGGATTCTGGCGGTGCTTCTGCTTTTGGTGGGATTGGGGGGACGTTTTGCGGTCGCCCAGTTCTCAAGCGGAATCGAAGGTACCGCACACGATACGACAGGTGCTGTTGTTGCCGGAGCGAAGGTCACCGTGACCGACACACGCCTCGGGGTTTCAAAGGCGGTCGTCACCGGACAAAATGGCTACTTCCGAGTGGACGGCATTGCCGCATCCACATATACGGTCGAGATTCAAATGGCAGGCTTCCAAACCTGGAAACAGGGCGGGCTGACGCTTCAGATTGACGAAGTTCGCAGTCTGACGCCTGAATTGAAGGTCGGCGACGTTTCCACCAATGTTGAAGTCTCCGCAACAGCGGCGTCGGTCGATCTGGTGACCCCGACGACCGGGTCGATTATTTCCAACGTGACACTGGCGGAAACGCCGTTGACCGGGCAGAATGTCTACGGTCTCGCTTCTCTGACGCCGGGCATGACCGGTGGCGGCGTGACAACGGCCGGCAACGACAACTACACCAACGAATACGCGATCAACCTGAACGCGGCGGGACTTCGGCAGGAAGAGAACGGATACCAGATCGACGACGGCTACACCAACACGCCCTCCCGCGGCGGCGGCTCATCGATCTCTCCGAATCCGGAGATTGTCCAATCCATGGACATCCGCACCAACGATTTCGATGCCCAGAAGGGGCGCAACGCCGGCAGCACGGTCGACGTCTACACCGTCTCCGGATCAAACCAGTTCCACGGGAACATCGACTGGTACTTCACCAACAACGATCTCTCCGCGACCACTCACTTCCAGAGCTCGGTTCCGACTTTCACGCGCAATGAGATGGGCGCAACGATGGGCGGGCCGATTTTCAAGAACAAGCTGTTCTGGTTCGGCGCTATCGATGTACTGCGCGAAAGCCAGCCCAGCAGCTATACGGCGACAGTGGAAACGCAGGACTTCGTCAATTGGGCCAAAACCTGGGAACCCAACACTGTAGGCTATCAGTTCCTCACCATGGCGCCTCCGGCCGCCTACCCCACGACGGGCCTGGTTCCGTATAGCACCTACATTCTGCCTTCGAATCAGGGTGGTACGCCCGGCTATTTCCCGGCTCCCACAGGCGCGGCACTCACCGCACTTGAGAGCATTAACATCATCGGCACCATTCCCGTGAGCTACAGCGCGCCCAAAAACGGGTACCAGTGGAGCTTCCGCGTAGACGACTATCTTGGCAGCAAAGACCGCATCTACGTGGACGCTATCCGCACTGACTACTCAGGCCCGGGAGGCGGAACCCGCCCGGCAAGTGTGCAGGGCAACGGCAACAGCTCCGACTTCGTCAACATCAACTGGACCCACACGTTCGGTTCGCACCTCTTCAATCAAACCGGGGCGAATGTCATTCGGCCGTACGGAGCGAACCTGACACAAGTGGCAACGGAAGGAATTCCGTACGTCAACGTCAACAACCTGGCTGGATTCGGGTCATGGGCGCCGGGCAACTTCTCGCAGACCACGTACAGCTGGCGCGATGTGATGACGGCAACCATCAAGACGCACACCCTCAAGTTCGGAGCCGACCTCTTTAACACACGCGAGGTGGACCACCAGGGAGGCGCATTCACGCGTCCAACGTTCAACTACCGCAACCTCATCGATCTCATTCAGGATGAGCCTGTATCCCAATCGGGTCCGGCCGTGAACCTGCAAAACCACCAGCAGGCGCCTTACGACCGCATCTATCGCGACCTGATTGAAGGTTATTACTTGCAGGACGATTGGAAGGTTTCGCCGCGGCTCACAGTGAACATGGGAGTCCGCTACGATACGATGGTCAACTTCTTCAGCATCTATAGTCCAACGTTGTCTAAGTTCAACCTTGGCAGCGGCTCGACATGGAACGCCAAAATCGCCTCGGGTACGGCTTCACTGGCAAACACGCACGACGTCCTCGACCACAATATCGGTGGGTTTACGCCGCGCCTCGGCTTCTCGTGGGATATCTTTGGCACGGGCAAGACGGCACTGCGCGGCGGCTTTGGCATGTTCGAGGACCAGCCACCCTATCTGCACATCACGGATTCGACGGCTGGAAACCTGCCCAACTTCTTCAGTCCGTCCGATGACGTTACGGCGGGTGGAGCGACCCCAAAGCCCTTCATCTGCACTCCGAAGGGTGCCTGGGATATGGTCTGCCCAGTGTTGAACACCAGCAACGCCGTGCTGAACTCCAGCGGCGGACTCGTAATCAATGGAGTCATTTCGCGAGCGGGCATGGGCGGTTACGATCCCAACTTCAAGATGCAGCAAGTTGAAGCATGGTCACTGAGCCTGCAGCAGCAGCTTCAGAACAACCTGATTGTTGAACTGAACTACTCAGGCACCGAAGCGCATCACCTACTGGTCTTCCAAAACGATGCCAACCGTTTTGCCGGCGACCTGATCATCAACAACAACCAGCTGCAGCGTCTGAACCCGAACTTCGCGGGAACGGCGTGGGCCAGCTCCGACGGCAATTCTGCTGGGAACTTCGGTTCGGCGGAGGTGATCCGGTCGTTTACCCACGGCCTGGCCTTCCGCGGAATCTACACCTATGGCAAGGCGTTGGACGAGATGAGCCAGGCTCAATCACTGGACAGCGGCTCCATTACGTCCGGATCCGATTTCTATGTGAACAACGCTCTCCACGCACAACGGGGGCGTGCTGACTTCGACATCCGTCAGCAGATTTCGGCTGACGGCACCTGGGATGTTCCCAACAACTATCCGAGTGCCGCGCTCAGGGACATTCTGGGCGGATGGCAATTCGGCGGCAAGTGGATCGGTCAGACCGGATTGCCCTTCACAGTCGTAAACGGCTCGGGTTTCGCGCCGGTCTGCAGCGGCGGTGCGGCACTGGTCAACAACCAATGCCCGGCGGGCACCACAATCGTTGGCAATAACGGCGGCGACTACAACGCCGACGGTTACAACACCAAACTGCCCAACGTGCCGACCTTTGGCTCACACCTGGGCGGCCAATCGAAGGCCAAATTCCTGAGCGGAATCTTCACGGCATCGCAGTTCCCGGCGCCGGCTCTGGGGCAGGAAGGTAATCTCGGCCGCAACACCTACGACAGGCCCGGATACAAGAACATGGACCTCACCTTCGAGAAACATTTCAGTGTTCCGTGGCTCTTCGCGGAAAAGATGAAGATCGAAGCCAAGGGCGAAGTCTTCAACCTGTTTAACCGCACCAACCTGAATGGCGTTGACTCGGGCATGGGAGACGGCACGTTCGGCCAGTCCACCAGCCAGTTGCCGCCGCGCAGCTTGCAGCTTCACCTTCGGGCGAGCTTCTAACTCGCTCGCTGGCTCTGCCAACTCTGACCCGGCGGTGCAGCCTGCCGCCGGTCCAGATACGCCAAGCACCGGAGTTCCAGGGCTGCCAAGTCTCTGGGACACCGAGTAGTCCTGCGTATTCCTTGATGACCTCCTATGCCAGTGAGCCGTGCGATTGATTTATCTGCGCGGCTCACTTTTTTTTGCCGCTCGCGGCCGATGCGAGATCCGCGACAAACTCTGGAAATCTAGTCGCAACTTGTTTAGAGTATGCTGGGCAATGCGGATCGCCATGCGTCAACTGCTCCTATCGGACTTCGCGCTCTTGGCGCCCGGTCTCGATTCCCACCAGCTGCCAGCGATTGGTTAACAGAGGTCGCAGGTTAGTTGCTGAATGGAGTGACAGATGCGTAAGTTCATGTTTCTGGTCGGGCTGCTTTTGGGCAGCAACTGTAGTTGCTTTGCGCAACACAATGCTCAAGACAAAAGCGCAACCGACCTCGTCTCTCTCATCGGGCAGGATCAATACAGGCAGCTTCAGCTACGCCTCGCCAGCCTTAACCGGGATATCGCGACCAGGGGGCTACATAATTATCCCGGAGTGGACGGGAGATTGATCACCGGATATGCCTACGGCGAATTCTTTGACTGGGACCTATATTTCGAGAATATATATCTTTCTTACTACGGAGTTAGTGATTATGACTTCACGAACCTGAAGTTGTTTCTCGACAAACAGCAACCTGACGGGTTTATTGCTCGAACAATTGGAATCACCTATCCGCGGCCGACCCAGATGTTCAAGCCTTTCATGGCGCAGCTTGTGGTCTTGGGGGCCAGCCAGAACGGCGGCGATTACGAGTGGCTGCGAGCCAAGTATTACGTCCGGCTGCAAAAGTACATCGACCGCTGGTTTGCCTACGATCATGACGGAAATGGGCTCCCGGTCTGGAATAGCTCCGATGCGAGCGGGATGGACAACCAGATTTCCCGATCCGGCGACCTTGAATCTTATCGCGATGAAGGCGTAGATCTCGCCTGCTATCTCTACCGGGAACTTCAGGCGATGGAGGTCATTTCGGCGAAGCTGGGCAAACCTGCTGACAGCAAAATGTACGCCGATCATGCGGAGAAGCTGGCAAAGGCGATTAACAAGGTATTTTGGAACGAACAAGACGGGTTCTATTACGATCGTGATGAGAAGACTGGCGAGACCATCAAGATCAAGTCCGTTGCAGGATTTCTACCCATGTGGGCCGGAGTCGCGAGCCCGGCGCAAGCACGCCGGCTTGTGCGCGATCATCTGTTGAACTTGAAAGAGTTCTGGCTGGATTATCCTGTTGCAACCTATGCAAAGTCAGAGCCTGAATTCTATGAGGGCAGCAGGTCGGGAGAATGTAACTGGGAGGGGCCGGCATGGATTCCAACCAATTACATGATCTTCCATGGTTTGCTTCAATACGGGTACAACGATGCGGCAAAGGAATTGGCGCTAAGAACGCTTAAGCTGGCCATGGTGGCCAACCCTGTTACGCGCGAATTCTATGACTCCGACACGGGCAAAGGAAACGGTATGAACCCATTTTGGGGGTGGTCGTCGCTCGCCTATGTGATGCCGATCGACTTCGCTCAACGCTATGATCCGATGGACCTGCATGCTCCTGTCCGTCCGCTCATCAAGAACGAACTCGGGTTGACCTTTGCAAAAGACGCGAAGTGAGCCACGGAATAGCACAGGGCATTCGATGAATTTACGGGACAAGCNNCAGCAACCAGCGCAAACGCCCACACAAGGCGGCATGGGCGGAATTGCCTCAGGCGTGGCAGCCAAACCGGTCTACGACGAACTGAAGCGGCCGATCACGGCGGGAGGGTTTGTCGACAAGGGCCCTGTGGTGTTTGAAGACATCACCGCGAAGGCGGGACTCTCCGGCTGGATTCACAAGATGGGGGTGCCGGAAAAGAAGTTCATTGTGGAGGCGAACGGGTCGGGAGTTTGCCTTGTCGACTACGACAATGATGGATGGCTCGATATTTACCTGGTGAACGGCTCGACCTTTGCGGCGCTCGATGGCAAGGAAGCAACACCGCACGCGGCTCTATTCCACAACAATCATGACGGAACCTTTACGGATGTTTCTGCGAAGGCGGGCGTGATGAACGACCGCTGGGGCTACGGGTGCTCGGTTGCCGACTACGATAACGATGGATGGCCGGATATCTTCGTGGGCAACTTCGGGAAGAACCGCCTGTACCACAACAACCACGACGGCACGTTTACCGATTTGGCCGAGCAGGCGGGAGTCACGTTGGGCAACTGGTCAACCGGTTCGGCTTGGGGCGACTACGACGGCGATGGCTTGCTGGATCTGTACGTGTCGGGCTACGTCCATTACGACCGCAAATTGGCCGAGGAACTTGCCAATGACATGGCGAACTCGTCGTGCCAATACAGGGGTGCAACGGTGAATTGCGGCCCGCGCGGGTTACCGGGCGAGGCAGACCATCTGTTCCACAACAACGGCAATGGGACGTTTACCGATGTAACCTTAAAGGCCGGCGTAGAAGACAAGAACAAGTATTTCGGTTTCACCGCAATCTTCGTCGACATCAACGGGGATGGCAAGCCCGATCTTGTGGTCGGCAACGACTCGCAGCCGAACTTCCTTTACATCAACAAGGGTAACGGGACTTTTGACGATCAAAGCTATATCTCCGGTTTTGGTCTGAATAAGGACGGGCGCGAAATCGCGTCTATGGGTATCACAGCCGGCGATTACGAGAACAATGGCCTGGTCGATTTCTTCGTGACGGACTTTGGGGACGACTACAAGGTGCTTTTTCACAACGACGGCGCGGCGAGCTTTACCGATGTGAGTTACGACGTCGGAATTGCGCAAACGACAATTCCGTTCGTGGGCTGGGGTGACGGTTTCCTCGACTACGACAACGATGGCTGGCTGGACCTGTTTATGGTCGATGGCCACGTCTACCCCCAGGTGGACCAACATGACTGGGGAACGACGTTTGCCGAGCGTCCGCTGCTGTTTCACAACGTCCCCGGTGAAGCGAAGGCGCGACGATTTGAATACGTGCCGCCGGTGAAGGGCACGGGGCTGGCAGATGTGATTCCGGCGCGCGGAGCTGCGTTTGGCGACCTGTTCAACGACGGCAAGATCGATGTAATCATCAATCCAATCGACGGTCCTCCGGTGTTGCTGCGGAACGTGAATCCGGACCATCACCACTGGGTTGAACTGAGTCTGGTAGGTGGACCGAAGGGTCCAAGGGATGCGACCTGCGCCACGGTCTACCTGAAGGCAAACGGCTTGCGGATGCGGCAGGACGTTCTTGCCAGTGGCAGCTATATTTCGGCAAGCGACCGGCGCCTTCACTTTGGGCTTGGCGAAGCGGCAGATGCCGGTACGGCGGAGATTCACTGGCCCGATGGCGCAAAGGAAACCCTGAAACTACCGGCGGTGGACCGCATCTACACCATCGCAGAGGGCCATGGAATTATTGGGGAATTGTGCAGCGGTAGACCGTGCACGGAGGTCAAAGCCGCGGGTTCCGTAAAGGCGGCACCGTCAGCTCAATAGTTTCCTGGGCAGCGACTCGTAGCCAGCCTCCGCGTTCGACTCTTTCAAGGAGGGTCCCTGTTGTTCGCACGTTATCGGCATGCTCACCAGCGGTCCGCCAGCCGTCAGCGCCCTATCGGGATTGCCGCGGTCTTAAGCCTTTGCGTGGTAGCGACCTCTCAAGGCTGGATCGGGCAGGCGCAGGAACCCGTGAAGCCCGTCAAAGGGGGGATGGGAGGAATTGCTTCTGCCGGCACATTCGCTCCGGTATACGATGCCGAGAAGCGGCCCATCACCGCTGGAGGAATTGTCGACACGGGAACCGTGGTTTTCGAAGATGTGACCAAGGGCGCAGGTCTGGCTTCGTGGAATCACGTCATGGGCACTCCTCAAAAGAAATTCATTCTGGAAACGGACGGATCGGGCGTCGGACTGATTGACTATGACAATGATGGATGGCTCGATATCTACCTCGTGAACGGGTCCACCTACAACGCCCTTGAAGGCAAGGAAGAACCGCCGCATGCGGCCCTGTTTCATAACAACCATGACGGGACGTTTACCAACGTTACAGAAAAAGCCGGCGTCGCGAATGATCGATGGGGATTCGGTGTTGCCATCGGTGACTATGACAATGACGGCTGGCCGGATATATTTGTGGCCAACTTCGGCAAGAACCGTCTCTATCACAACAATCATGACGGAACGTTTACCGATGTTGCGGAACAGGCTGGAGTGACGTTGGGCAACTGGTCTGACGGAGCAACCTGGGGCGATTACGACGGCGATGGCCGGCTGGACCTGTTTGTCTCCGGATATGTCCATGATGACATTCACAACCAGCCAAGTTCTGAAGTGGGCGCGACGAATCCAGCCTTTTGCCAGATGCGTGGCGAGCCAGTGGAGTGCGGGCCACGCGGGCTGCAAGGCGAACCCGACCACCTGTTCCACAATGATGGAAATGGGAAGTTCACCGATGTCAGTAAACAGGCGGGAGTGTCCGATCCTGAAGGGTATTACGGATTCACTTCGATCTTTGTGGATGTGAACAACGACGGCAAAGTGGACTTGATGGTTGCGAACGACTCCGAGCGCAATTTTCTCTATATCAATAAGGGCGACGGCACTTTCGACGATCAGAGCCTCATCTCCGGATTTGCTTTCAACAGCGATGGCCGTGAGATCGCCTCCATGGGATTGGGCGTAGGCGACTATCTGAACAATGGCCGTGTGGATGTTCTGGTGACAGATTTTTCAGACGACTACAAGGCTCTGTATCGAAACGATGGCGACGCCAGCTTTACTGAAGCGGCCCGAGACGCGGGAATTGCTCAGATCCCCGTGCCGTTTGTCGGTTGGGGAGCCGGCCTGTTCGACTACGACAACGATGGCTGGAAAGACGCGATGATGGTGAACGGCCACGTCTATCCCCAGGTTGACGATCATGATTGGGGCACGACATACGCCCAACGTCCGCTGCTGTTTCACAACAACCACAAAGGCAAGTTTGACTACGTACCGCCAGTAAAGGGGTCCGGTCTCGCGGTGGTCACCAGGGGACGTGGAGCGGCTTTCGGCGATCTGTTCAACAACGGAAAAATCGATGTGGTCATCAATCCGGTGGATGGACCTCCGGTGTTGCTGAAGAACGTCAATCCGGATCATCACCATTGGGTTGAATTGAAACTTGTGGGCGGGCCCAGGAGCCCACGGGATGCTGTCGGCGCAACCGTGTATCTGACTGCCAATGGCATTCGTCAGCGCGAGGATGTGATGAGCGGAGGCAGTTACATCTCATCCAACGACCAGCGCCCGCACTTTGGCCTTGGTGATGCAACCGATGCCGGAACCGCAGAAATTCATTGGCCCTCGGGAGCAAAGGAGATTGTGAAATTGCGAGGCGTCGATCGCATTTTCACGATCAAAGAGGGGCAGGGGATCACGGGCGCGCTTTGTGGCTCGTCTCCATGCGCCCCCGGTGCGAAGAGCGTTCCGCGTAACGGGCAAGGTGATTTGAAGTAAGACAAGCCGGGGTAACGAGACGGCACCCTCACATCAGCGTCGCGAATGACGGTAAAATTGAAGTACTCACCTGGTGGACCCAAGTGCAACATCAATGGGAAGAAAATCTCCCATCCAAGGAGGCGGGAGATGGCGAACTGGCTAAGGATGCGGAGTCACCTAGCGTCCGGCTTTTCTGTCTCTGGGCAGGCGGCGGGCAGAGGTTGCATCATCGCACTGGGCCTTTGCATCGGGATCTGCTGCGTCGCACGTGGAGGTCTTGTTGCAGCCGCGCAGCAGACTGGCGGACCTGTTGCATCCATTGAATCCCTGATTCGATCAGAGGAATACGATCGAGCCCTGCAGTTGGCCAAGTCTCAACTCCAAGCAAAACCGAACGATTTTCGACTTTGGACCCTGGAAGGGATTATCTACTCGCTCAAGGGCGAGAAAACAGACGCAATCGGTTCTTTCGACAAAGCACTGCGTCTTTCGCCTGCATACATGCCGGCGCTGAAGGGTGAAGTTCAACTTTTCTATGACTCCAGTGACAAACGTGCGACTCCGCAGCTCGAGCGGATTCTGAAGGCAGATCCAAACGATCTCACCGCTCAGGAAATGCTTGCAATGCTCCAAAAGAAACAGGGCGATTGCCGCGCCGCGAATGAGCATTTCGCAATCAGCTTCAGTCAGATGGGAACCCATCCTGAGACGCTTGAGGCCTATGGCTATTGCCTTGTACAGATGAAGGATTTTGAGAAAGCAGTTACGATCTTTCAAGAACTCGCCGACCTGCTTCCTGACCGCACCTATCCTAAATATGATCTAGCGGTCGTGTTGATCGCATCGAATCAAAACGAAGCCGCGTTGCAAGTGCTTGCGCCCTTGGTTACGGCCGATCAACAGGATCCGGACATACTAAGCCTTGCCTCACAGGCTTATGAGGCAATCGGAAACACGCCAAAAGCCGTAGCGCTCCTTCGCCAGGCAATCGTCTTGAGCCCAACGACAGCAAGCTACTACGTGATGTTTTCAGAGATCTGCCTGACGCATGATTCTTTCCAGGCTGGAATCGACATGATTGATGCCGGATTGCAGCGAATCCCAAATGAGTCAGCTCTCTATATCTCCCGCGGAATTCTTTATGCTCAGTTGGCGGAGTACGACAAGGCGGAAGACGATTTCAAGCGGGTGGAACAGCTGGATTCAGCGCAAAGCATCAGTTCTTACGCCGGTGACCTCACAGAAGTAATGAAGAACAATCCGGACCAGGCGCTGGCCAAACTGCGAACCCAACTCAAGGCGCAGCCGGAAAACCCGATGTTGAATTACCTTCTGGCCCAACTTCTAATAAATCAGGGTCCAGCAGCGGGAAGCGATGAGTTCAAAGAAGCGATGAGGGCGGCTCTGGTCACCATCAAGCTGCAGCCGGATCATGTGGACTCCCGGGACTTGCTTGCAAGCATGTACATGAGGACTGGACAGTACGATCTGGCGATTGAACAATGCAAGATTGCACTCAAGTACTCACCGTCCGACGAGACCGCGATGTATCACCTGATCATCTCGATGCGCCATACCGGACACACGGACGATTTAAAGCCCCTGGTGGATCGCCTTGCGGTATTACACCAAGAGTCAGCAAAGCATGAAACGGAAAGAAAGCAATACCGGCTCGTTGTGGAGCCGGCGCCAGCAAAGTAGAGGGTCTACCGGGCTACCTTCCCGCTCCGAAAGATCGAAAAACGCACTCCTGAAGGCGGCAGTCTGCATTGCTGATTCGCGCATACGAATAGGGTGTTTGTCGAGTCGCAAGGGAAACGGCAGGCATCCAGGAAAAGAGAAAGCGTTTAGCTTGCATTTGGCTCGCAGCCAAGTCCAAACCTTCGACATCTCAACAGCGACCGTGCAGCGTGTGCTTCGAATGCAGGCGGCACAAGCAGAAGTGCTGGAAGCACTCGATAAGACAGCCTGAAACCAGTCCACTAACCCTGTGACAAAAGGGGTCCAAAAACCCGCCCTACAAACCCTGTCAAATCAATGGCCGGATCTCACGATCCGGCCGTTTGGAAAGGTATGCGTCAGGTCGCGGTTGAGGATTCGCGCTCAGGGGCAAGTTTGCCGGAAACAACCCGCGCCCGGATCAGGAGTTGCTTCTTTGACAACCTGGGCTGCAGGCATACGCTCTTTTTCGAGCAGCGCATGGTCTCTTTTTCCAACAAATCTGCCAGCCGATTCGGCGCTTATTTGCAGTCGTTCCGCAATACTGGTGCGCCAGGAATGTCAGTATCGATGCAGGGAATGGCGCTTAGATACTCGTAGATGGCGCGGATGTCCTCGTCCGTCATGTGTTGATGGACGGGCCACGGCATCACCTGCAGCACATCTCCGTTGAATGGAGGCAGAAGGCAGTTGCCGTCTGGAGCTCCCGAACAGTTTGGATGAACTTGATCGTAGTCTTTTCCGGTGCGCAGAATGGTGAGGAACTCCTCAAACGTGCGGCCTCCTGCCGGCCGCCCGATCTTGTCTGGGGTCAAGTTACGGGAGTAAAGGTGCGGCAACTCTCCCTTGCTGCCAAACGGTCCGAAGTCCCGGCCGCCGCCCAGGTAGGTGGCTGGATTCACCTCCTGCATCCCGGTGTATGGACCATTTGGAGGAGACAGCAGGTAGGGATTCCCAGGTCCAATGTACTCGGTCGCCGGACCCTGGCTATGACATCCATTGCAGTCCGCGTGCGCGTTCACGATGTAGCTGCCCAATCCAACCAACCTTCGATCTCTGTGATCGAAGTTGAGGGGAACCGGTGCGATGCTCAAACCGATCCTCGCCTTGACCTCATCCTGGTCGCGATCAAAATCCGACCGCGCGCTCACGCGAGGCGTCCTGAACAGCACCATCAAGAGGGCGATTGTAAAGAGCGCCGCAGAAGCGCTCAGAAGTTTGAAAACTGGTTTCGCCTTCATTGACAGAGCTGGAACAGCAAGCAATTTCAAAAGCATGTTCACACGAACCTCCTGCAGGCCGAGGGCCTGCGTCCAGTTTTTGGTTTCGACAGCTAACTGAGATTTGGGCCCGATCGTAGGTGAAATGGGGAAGCCCTGAAAACGACTGGTGGCCTGAATGGTAGGGCTCATTGGATAACGATGTCAACAGAATTGTTCTCGCATTTTGCGCACCCCCGAAATGATTTCCTTGTTACCGTCTATCCGTGCATCGATCCTCGGCGGGCTCTCTACCCTATGCGCCGATCGAGATGAAAGATGCGCTTCGCGTTTTCCGATGCAACTTTCACCCGATCTATCTCCGCGAGGTTCGCACCATCCAGGAAGCGAACCGCTGTGTCGGTTTTTTCAAACGGATAGTCGACCGAGAACATCACCCTGTCACTTCCCATCGCTTCCATCGCACAACGCAGAGATATGTCGGAACAAACACCGGACGTTGTGATCGCAATGTTCCGCTTGATATAGAAAGACGGCGGCTCGGAAAGCGTACGCGAGCCCCGATTCGACACGTGCCATCGGCTGTCGAAGCGCCACAGATTGAGGGGAAGCGTCTCGCCCATGTGGCCGAGGACCAGCGTTGCTTTGGGATAGCGCTCGAATACACCGGCAAACACGAGCCGGAGTGCGTGCGTCGCAGTCTCGAATGCCCAACTGCAAACCGGCCCCCCGAGTTCGGAATGCCCGGCATACATTGCTGGGTGATCCACTGGATTGGCGGGATGAAGATAGATTGGCGCATCAAGGGCCGCCGCGCGCTCCCAAGATACTGAATACTTATCCATATCGCCCCCGTGACGAAACCCGCCGAAGGCGAAGTCGAGCCAACCGATGCCCTCGGCGAAGCGGACGCGCGGACGTCGAGGACTTCGGATACATCAGCGTTGAACTCACGGGTGGGCCCGGAATCCGCGCCAAATCAGAAGAGGGAGTTGGCCTCGAACACAAGCGGGTGCAAAGCCTCTCCCTCGCGCACACGTACGACCCTCCTCACTAGCGCGCTCGCGCTCGTGACCCTCCTGCTGGCGGTACTCGCCTTCGTGCACTTCCGCGAACAAGTCCCAACTCAGCAGACGGTCCGCTTCAGCATTATGCTGCCTGACAAATCGCGTCCGCTATCACTGGCTGTTTCGCCGAATGGTCGCGTCATCGCCATGGTTCTGGTCAAGGATGGAAGGCAGCAAATCTGGGTCCGGCCGCTTGATGCCTTCGAACCAACCGCGTTGGCTGGTACCGATGGCGCTGCGGATCCGTTTTGGTCACCCGATGGCCACTATGTCGCATATGACAAAGTCGGTGTCGGCATTTTTCGAAAGCCCGCGAATGGCGCAGGCGGGGAGGAACTGCTTGTCCCCGCGAAGATACTGGCGATTCCGAAGAGCTGGTCGCCGGATGGGCGATTCATTCTGTATGCGCAAATCAATCCAGGAACGGGTGCGGACCTGCTCGGTATCTCCGTCGAGCCGAATGGACAGCCTTTTGTCGTGGCACAAACTCCCGGAACCGAGGACCAGGGGCAGTTTTCTCCTGACGGGCATTGGGTCGCATATACCTCGAACGAGTCAGGCCTGAGCGAAATCGATGTCGTTCCCTTCCCGCCTTCCTCCAGCGGCGGCAAATGGCTGGTGTCCCGAGGTGGCGGAGTGCAGCCCCGCTGGCGGCGAAACGGCAAGGAACTATTCTACATCTCCCCTGACTCAAAAATGATGGCGGTCGAGGTCAGCACCCAACCGGTGTTTCAGTCCGGCACTCCGCAACCATTGTTCCAAACCGACATCGTCGACACCGGAAGTGTTGCGCGTCTGCTCACGTATTGAGATCCGGCACATCCGCCATATTGTGCTGGCGCTGATCACCCAAAAGAGTATCCTGATGTTTCCGATGCTTGGATCTTGTCGACTTGAACTGATGCCTGAAGAGTAACCATCTGCCGTCAATGACCCAATAAGAACGAGGATTGAGGAATGAATTTGACGTCAAAAACCTTCAGTGCTTTGATTTCGACATTTGTTTCTCGTCCCCAACCGAGCCAACCGAATGAAAAAGGCGGGCGCGTGGCCGCTTGCGGCGCCCTGATTGCGCTGGCATCGCTGGCATTTGCCTCTTCTGCGGTAGCGGGCGAAGCACCGCATCGGCCGGTTTCTTTGCCGCTTACATTCGAGGAGAACCGAGGCCAGGCCGACGCATCATGGAAATACGTCCTCCATCGAGACGGCTTGGAAGCGGTGTTTTATCGCAATGGATTCGGCTTCATACTTCCCGGATCAAAGGGAAATGCAGGAAACGTCCGTGTGCGACTGGTCGGCGGGGACGCTGCTCCCGACGGCAAGAATTTGCTTCAAGGGCGCAGCAACTACCTGATCGGTGCAGATTCCTCCCGCTGGGTTCGTGGCATTCCCAACTACCACGACGTCGAATACCAACATCTCTACCCTGGAATCTCCGTGGATTTTTACGGAAACGGGCGCGAACTGGAACATGACTTTCAGGTGGAGGCGGGTGCAGACCCCTCCAGGATTGCATTCCGGATCGAGGGCGCAGAGCATGTGAATCTGAACGGCGGAGGCAGCCTGGAGATTCACTTCGGTGGCAGCACTTTGACCATGCGCAAGCCGGTGGCTTATCAGAACCTGGCGGGCGGGCGCAAAGAAGTGAGCGTTGGATTCCGGCAGGGCGGAGATGGCACGGTGCGCTTCAACGTGGGCGATTATGCGTCCGACGTGCCGCTTGTCATCGATCCGGTCTTCGTCTTTTCAACCTATCTGGACGGAAGCGGGCCCGGCCAAATCACTGGCGTGACAACCGACAGTGCGGGGAATGTTTATGTAACAGGAGAAACCACTTCGGCAGGTTTCCCCACGCTGGGTGCGGAACAATCGCAGTTGGGCTCAACGCAGAATGCCTTCGTAACCAAGCTCGACCCGACGGGCGCAAAGCTGATCTATTCGACCTATCTTGGGGGAGCGAGTACATCCTCTGGCTCCGCAATTGCGGTCGATGCCGGGGGGGATGCAATTGTGGCCGGCGTTGCCAACTCCTATTTTCTGGCCTCGCTTTCGCCAGATGGATCTCAACTCAACTATTTCCTCGATATCGACGGCGGTGTGGCCAATCTTGGCAGTAACGGGGAACTCGCTCTAGACAGCTCAGGCAATGCCTACCTGGCTGGAGACACGGGTAGCCCGGGTTTTCAGGTCACAGCCGGGACGCTCCCCCCATCAATTCCAGTGTCCAATTACTCTACGATGTTCGCGCTCAAGGTGGACCGCACCGGCAAACTGGTTTACGCCACCGTCATAACCGGCAACGCGACCGACACCTCGGCCTTTATGATCCCCTATGGGATTGCCGTGGATGCCCAGGGGCAGTTGACCATTGCCGGAGCTGCAGGGCCGGTACTGCCCACGACTTCGGGCGTTGCTCAGGCCGCTTTTCCGAATACGGTTGGTCCTACCAGCACGGCCGGATTTGTTTTGCAGCTGAATTCAACCGCTTCAGCAATCAACTTCGCCAGTTACCTGCCGGGGACTGACACAGTGGCCGGCATGGCTGTCAGTGCCCAAGGGAATCTTTACTTTGTTGGGGCGACAAGCGAAACCAATCTGCCTGTCACGGCGAATGCATACCAGCGGACCGCGGATTCCGGTTATGTGATGGAGTTGAGCCCGGGCGCCACGTCAGTGCAGGCGGCCACTTATTTCAAGGGCTTTACGATGGGCACTCCCTACTCCATCTCTGATCCGATGCGGCTGGCGCTCGATAGCAGCGGCAACGTTGCTGTAGCCGGAATGACTTTGTCGTCCGCATTCCCGATGCTGAATCCCTTCACACCGGTCTTTGAGGCGGTTGCGTTCCGCGCCACGGATATGGCGGTAGCTGAATTCAGCCCGAATTTGGGGTCGCTCCTGTTTGGTAGTTTCGTGAGTTCAACCGACGCGTACTATCCGGGTTCCACGTTTGGAAGCATGACGGTTGACAAGAAGGATCACCTGATCGTGGCCGGAACAACCGAAGCCTTCGATTTTCCGACCACGGCAGGCGCTTATCAGCCGCTTCTATCGGCGACGGTAGATCCGGCAACTTTTCTGACCGATTTCACGTACGCATCGTTTATCGCGAGCCTCGACTTGGCGACGCCATCCGGGTCGGCGTGCCTCGATGCGTATAACGCGAGCAACGAATTGCAGGCCGATACGGTGCTTGTGACCAATTGCGGCAATGCGCCGATGCACGTGAGTTCCGTCAGTTCGAGCGATCCATCGTTTGTTCCAAGCGAAAGCTGCGGCGCCATTGCAGTTGGCTCCTCGTGCCAAATCCCAGTCAGCGTCAACCCGCTCCACAGCGGCGAAATTACCGGAGTCGTCACCATCAACACGGATGCATCCGTTGCCCAGCAAAAGGTCGTATTCACCGGCAATGGATCGGCCCCGAACCTGGTGCCTGTCGCCAGTCCGTTTTCGTTCGGACATCAGGTAGTGGGCACGTCAGTGACGGCGACCATGACGATTCAGAATTCCGGCACCATCGCCGTAGCCATCGCGAGCATTACGGTGAATGGAAGTAGTTTCTCGGTATCCAGCTACCAATGCAATGGGATGGCTTTTGGGGGCAATTGCACATTTCAGGTGGTCTTTACGCCGCAGGCGACCGGTACTCTTACCGGATCGCTGGTGATCGCGTCGAATGACCCGGTCAATCCACATTTTGTGGTGAACCTCACAGGAGTAGGCGACAGCGCCTATCTGACGCCTACAATCGATACTCTTTCCCCTGCTCTTGCGCTCATCAACACTGGACCGGTTGCAATCAAGGTCGCGGGCAGAAACTTCTATCCGACCTCTGTGGTGCAGGTAAATGGCTCCGCACAGGCGACAACCTATGTGAGCAACACTGAGCTCGATTTCACTTTGGCCGCTCCGACCGGTACGGGGCAGATTCCGATTACCGTTGCCGCCCCGTCGCCAGGCGGGACCAGTGCGCCAGTTTCGTTCACGCCCTATCAGATTGTGCCGATGACGGCGACCTCGCTGGTTTCCGTAGCCACATCGGGCGTGCTCTATGCGTCAATTCCAAGCTCTTCGAGCCTCAATCCGAATACTGTGATACCCGTCGCGCCCTCCTCGGGAGCGCTTGGTACACCGATCCCGGTGGGCAACAATCCTGTGATGCTGGCCGCATCAAGCGACGGCCAATATCTGTTTGTAGCGCTTGCAGCGGACCAAACGGTGCAGCGGATCAACCTGAATACGCAAGCCGTCGATCGCACGTTTCCTTACGCCGCCAACGTTGCTGCCACCGATCTGCAGGCAGTGCCTGGATCGCCGCAGGAGGTCGTACTGGCGCAGGGAGGCAACCTGTCTCTCTATAACGACAGCGGGCTGGTTAACTCCGTTGCAGCCTCAACATTCAGTAGCGTAACCTTTGCCGGAAACCCGCTCACCATTTATGGAATGGGGACCAACACGTTTACCGCTGTTTCCTTGACCAACTCAGGCCTGCAACTGCCAGGGGTGACTTTTGGTAAAGGCTTCACAGGATCCACGGTTGTGTCGGATGGAGTGCTGCTCTACACAAACATCGGCCAGGTGTGGAGCCCGCAAAGTGAAACGCAATCTGGCGCGTTCTCATTGAATACGGGTTGGGATATGTCCTCGTACGCGAATTTCCACAACATGACGATGGACACGTCGGTGGGCAAGATATTCG
>PLST01000456.1:22044-31381 GCA_003164255.1 Acidobacteriaceae bacterium
TATCCATCTTCCGCCGCTGTGGGCACGATTAACATAGCTGTGCCCTTGACGGTGAATGGCTGGAATTTTACGCCCAGTTCCGTGATTTACTGGAACGGCTCAGCGCTTGCGACCAACTTCGTTTCTGCAACCCAAGTGACGGCCCGGTTCAGCGATTCAATGTTTGCATCGCTTGGGACGGCGCAGGTGACCGTCGTAAACCAGGGGCCTGGCGGAGGAACCTCGAATGCTCTGGCTTTTGCGATCGTCACTAACGACCCAGTCACATCTCTATCATCAACCGCACTAGATTTCGGGAACGTAAAGGTCGGCAATTCGAGCTCCGCACAATATGTCTCGTTCGCCAACTATGGGCCTGAATATCTTAGTATCTCCTCTATCTCCACCACCGGAGACTTTTCGACACAAAGTACCTGCACTTCGAATTTGACCTACTTGACCTACAATGCCGCGTGCCAGTTGGCGATCGTCTTCAAACCAACAGCAACCGGCTTGCGCACGGGTTCCATTAGCATCAGCGATAACGCGATCGACTCTCCGCAGGTCATCAAACTGAGCGGCACGGGGCTCGCGGCGCCCCTGGCAACGGCTTCAGTTACCGTGACAACGTCGGCGGCAACCATCACCGACCAGCAGACTGTGAATGTGTCGGTGTCTGTCGCGGGCGGAACCGGACAAGCCACACCCACGGGAACCATCGATCTTTCGGGTGGCGTATATAGCGCGCAGCAATCGCTGGCGAGTGGATTGGCCACGTTTGGCATCCCTGCGGGGTCATTGAGTAGCGGCACCAATACGCTGACCGCTTCCTATTCCGGGGACGCAACCTACGGGGCCGCAAACGGGACCGCTGCCGTTACTGTTTCGCAAATCGCGGTTGCTATTGCAGCGGCGTCGCCGGTTTCTGCTGGAAACAGTACAACGGCGCCAGTCACCGTTGCGGCCGGCAGCAGCTACACCGGAACGGCAAATCTGACTTGTACCCTGGTCAGTTCTCCAGCAAACGCGCAGAGTCTACCTACGTGCAGTCTGAAGTCGACAAGCGTTGCGCTCCAACCCGAAGGACTCGGAACCGCGGTATTGACTGTGAGTACGACCGCGGCTTCAACCGCCGCGCTTGTGCGGCCGCCGTTCTGGAACCTGTGGGGGTTGGGCGGTGGGGGCACGGCCCTTGCAGTTCTGCTGATGCTCGGTGTGCCGGTACGCCGCAGGCGCTGGCTTGCGATGCTGACCCTTCCATTGGTCGTGGTTGCATTTGGGGTGGTTGGCTGCGGAGGGAATGGAAGCCAAAGCACCGGATCGTCCGGTGGTTCTGGTGTCCCTGCAACGACGGCGGGCGTCTACACATTCAAGGTTACGGCAACGGATGGATCCAATACGCAGATCACTGCCACTGCAAACGTCGCCATTACAGTGCAGTAGCACAGAATTGGATACAGAATTAAGGCAGGCGCACCAGGCCTCGAAGTTAAGACGTGATGCATATAACGTGCTGGATTTTCTGCCTCGAGCGGGCCTGACCATCGTACCCGATGTGCATTTGGATGGTTGCTCCTGGGTCGTCGCCAATTCGTCAGTGTCGATAGCAAGTGAGAACGTCCGCTTTTGAGAACAAATGAAGTGTCCGGTTCTGTTTAGTTAATAATCGGTAGCCGTAGGGGCGGTGGTAAAGTGCGAATCCCGCGTAGTTTGCGGGATTTGCAAGTTGAAAGGGAAAGTCGGCCATCGACGCTGATCACGGCCACTGTGGGCCCAGAAATAGCCTTCGCCATGGATGCGATCGCTACCCCAGTTGATAGCGCAGGTATCGGTTCCAGTACATGATGAGGCGGGTGATGCTCAAGACCGCGAGGCTCACGCCCAGCAGGGACCAAAGAATTTTGATGGGCAAGCCCCACACCGTGCCGAAGTGCAAAGTGAACATCGAGCAGAGAATCCAGTCTCCCTCAGTTACGTAGTCGCCATAATGCCAGACAGTCAGGACGCGGGCTCTGGAGGTGTTCGGCGTGAGCTGCGGCAGCGGTGGAGACAGCATCCCGCGCACCGGAAAGACTGCGTTGATGGCCGCTTCCAGAGGCTGGTACCAGGCAAGATAGACGCCTGAAATCGACCACCAGGTGACGATCATGAGCGTCCAAATGCCGATGGCGTGGTGCGTGTCGAAATTGATGCGACGCCAGTGGCTGCGCAGGCTGATTCGAAATCCGCGGCTCCAGTTTGTGATTCCGGGCCACCAGAGGAACAGGCCTGTTCCACAGAGGAGAAGCAGAATTTCGGCGCCGACACCATTCACCTGCTCGCCATGGCCGCTGCCGAGCAGCAGGTAAGCGTACAGGTCGTGCATCCACTCCACCCAGGTGCGCGGCTGGGCAAGGATTGTTCCGCTAACAGGATCGGCGATGAAGCCTAGCTGCCGATTCTGCGCGCCAACGGAACTAATCTGAAACGCGGAAACGTCGGGATAGGGAGTGATGAACAATACACAAGTGTGCCGCTCTTGATTGAGGGCAATAAAGGCATTCGGGACCGCCGCCAGATCTTGGTCGATGACGGGCAAGTTGGCAATTGAAACCCACGCATCCTCCACGGCGTATTAGCGCGATCCCTCGCATCGTAATACCGCGGGAATGGTGCGAAACAGAAGGTTAAGGTCGGTATTCAGACTGCATGTTCTGGCATACTCTGCGTCCAATGCAACCCGTTTTGCGTAATCCAAGTTGCTCCGACCTGAAACTTGCCACAAACCAGACATGCCAGGCTTTACGCTCAGGTAGGAATTCAACTGATCCCCATAGAGATGCAGTTCTTCCTCCACGATTGGGCGGGGACCGATTAGCGACATCTCTCCTCTTAGAACATTCAAGAACTGAGGAAATTCGTCAATACTCCAGACACGTAGAAAGCTTCCCACCACGGTAGCCCGCGGATCGCGTAGAGGCTTCCGCATTCTCGCATCAAGCGTCGGCGCCACAGGCTCCGCGGAATCCAAACGGCTCTGTTGAAACGCATCGGAGCGCATGGAGCGAAATTTCCAAATGCGAAAAGTGAGACCATTTCTGCCCACCCGTGTCTCGCGATAGAATAGGGGCCCTTTCGAAGTCGCAACGACTGCTGCCGCAATCAGGAGCCCCGGCAGAAAGAGCATTAGAATCGCCACCAGTGAAACGACGACATCGAGCGTTCGCTTGACATGCAGATAGCCCAACGAGATTTTGGGCGGCTCGGCAAACTCCAAGGGATCGGAACCGAAGATATGTCGATAGGTAGTCATATCCACTATGTATGTTTCGCTGCTGCCTTCAATCCCGCCGTGATTCTCCATTTGTCTCACTTGTGCTCTTCAATGAATGACCTATTAGAGCTTCCTCAACTACGACGAACATTGTGCTTGCCCGGCATTCGCACACTTCAAACCCGCAGTTCCGCCTCACATGGCGCTGGGCATGCTGCCCTTACTTAAGCGAATTGACTTCTAACGAATTCAAGGACAATTGCGACAAGAACTGGCTCCAAATCATGAGCTGATTCAATCCCGATGGATGCACATTCTTCTCGGGAACTACGATGGCATCTCCGGGGTAAAGTTGTAGTTTGCTGAAATCGCGATCAAAACCTGAGTGACCCATGTCATGACCGATCACTGTCCCATTCGCCCGGAGCACATACATTCGCTTCGGGTCAGCCTCGCGGTTGGAGCCTCCGGCCAGATGCAGGTATTGGGCAACCTTTGCATGATCGTTACAAAGAAATGCGTTCGGGTTGAAAACCGCTCCGATCACCTGGATCGTTTCAGGGACGAACGGAACCGCAAGACGATCTCCGTCCTCCAGATGGATGTCCGGCAGCGCGCTCGATCCTTTGCTTTTTGGACTCATATTGAGCACGATCCGTCCGCTGGCGTGGAACTGTCGTATGCGCGATGTCAGTTCGCGATTGATGGAGTCTATCTGCCGCCCAGCGATGGATACGGACTGTTGCCCAGATCCACTGGCTGCACTCACAAGTCCGAGGCTGTTGCGCTCCATCTGGTGCGCAAATTGATCTGCATACTCGCCCAACTCTTCCTGCTCCAATGCCTGAGTGCTCTTGCGTGAGAAGCTTGCAGCATATAGGTAGGCACGGTCGGTTAACCCTCCAGCACGCGCCACCACTGCGTGAAGGGTCTCGCCCGAAGAGATACTGTAGATGCCTGGATGCACAAACTCGCCCGATAACTCCACATAGATCGTCTGCTGACTGATCGGGAGTTGGATATCATCTTGTGCGAAGATGGTGACCACGTCGCCGGGTTGAAGATCGAGGTCCTGACGGGTATCGTGTTCGAGCACGAGCTTACCCAAGTTAAAAGGAATCAGCTTGGTGGTCATGGTGGACAGATCGAGCCGCTCAATTACTGCCTGGTTCCAATTGGTTTGGGCGCCGGGACTCTCAACTGCATCAGGTTTCTCGCCCCGGCTCTCTGCCGCAGCGGGGGGAGCAAGTTGCGGCGAGGGAAGACCAAGTTTGGTGCGCTGCCACCAGTAGTCGCGCTTGACTAGCGCGTCGCGCTCGGGCATCAGCTCGCTAAGATGCATGGCTTCATGCCATTGAAACCTTCCCGGATTTGCTACGGCCCCTCGCAATGTGACTGTATCGCGATAAGCAGAAATGATGGGATCGACACGCACGATATCTCCGTCAGCCAACGGGGTCGACAAGCCTGAGGAGTCGAGCGCGACCTGAAAGGCTTGACGTCGCGCACGATTTTCTACTCGATCCACAAACATCGTGGCACCTGATGCGATCGATGTTATGCCGCCCGCGGTGTCGAGAAGCTGCGCGATTGGCTCGTCGCCTCGCAGTTCAAATATTCCGGCCTCACGAACGCTACCGATGAGCGCAACCTGCGGCCCCACAGGCGGGATGTACAGTACGTCGCCAGGCTGAAGCTGCATGTCTCCGGATTTGTCGCCCTTGACGAGCAACTCATAGAGATCGAAATCAGCAACCACCTTGCCAGCGCGCTTCAGCTGGACGTGACGCATTGAGCCCGAGCCTGAAGGGCCCCCAACGGCAAAAACCGCATCCACCAGCGTGCTGAGAGCGCTAACATTGTATTCGCCCGGAAGGTGGGCCATTCCGGTGACGTAGATTTGGATCGTATGAATATCCCCCAGATCGACGCTCAGCTGGTAGTTGCGATAGACTCGATCGATGACACTTCGCAGGTGCTCGGGGATCGAGGAGAATGGCAAGCCTTCCACGTGTATAGCACCAACCTTGGGAAGATAAATCTCGCCTTCGCGGCTCACGCGGAGGTCAGCGCTAAAGTTGACCTGGCCCCAAATCCGAATTCGCAATTCGTCATCTGCGCCAATAATCAACTCTCCTGGTGCAGGCCCGTGATCAATCGGGCCAAATGACGAAGGCAGTATCCTGAACAGCCTGGCTCCGTAGATCGGCAGCATCTGGCCGCTCGTGGCTGCCACAAATCTCTGAAATTCATTGGGCGGATCGGGAGCGGCGAAGCGCGATTCGGGCCTTTTCTCCCCTTTGCGTGGCGCGTTTTCGGCGTAGCTTGCTCCTCCAGTAAGACTCCCTTTGGCCGACGCCTCATTGGAGTGGTCCGCACTCGGTGTATCGCTCTGCGGGCTTTCTACCACATTTAGCGTCGAAGGAGAATCGGCCGTTTGCGTGGGAGGAGGCTGTTCGACCGCGCACCCGAGTGGATCAGGATCGCTCCCGTCAGCGCAAGGCGATTGGGCGTGCGATAAGTGTGGAATGAGGACCATCGCCGCAACTATGGGGAGCAAGCACAGCCAAGCGTAGCAATGGCTGCGGCCTGTGAGCGAACTAATTTTCATGACAACCCATTGTTTCCGCATTCACCGGTTCAGGCGTGGACAAATTGCAGGGTAAAGATCGTGCTGTCCCGAATTCGGATGACCACCTGTGACAGTTCCCAAATTTGACTTTGGACTCAAACTCGTTCGGATTTCCAACTCGCATCCGTTCTTACGGCAGGTAGTCTTGGAAACAGTTTTCAAGGCCGATTGAGCGGAGCTTCAACTTCCAGGCATGAGTTTGCGAGACATACGGCACGGCGAGTTGGCGAGACTCAAGGCCCCCTGCACGTATGGATTAGCGTGTCAGGAAGCATCCAAGCCAGACGCATGTTAAGTGAATGAACTCGAAGACTCATCTGAGGTAAATTTGCGTGCCTACTCAGGAATTTGAACCGGTCGCCCGCACTCTCAATACTTCTTGCGCTTCGCTGCTGACCCTCCTGCGGTTAACGGTCAAATGGAAGAAGCTGATCTGGAAGACATCTGTTGCGATCGTCATTGTGGTTGCTGTTGTTGCCTTCTTGCTGCCCGCCCGTTATATGGCTACGGTGGTCGTTATGCCCCCGCAACAGAGTTCTTCAGCGTCAGCGGCGATGATGGCGCAGATGGGAAACATGGGAGGCATGGCTGCGGTGGCCGCCGGCAGCTTGAGCATCAAGAATCCCAACGATCAACAAGTCGCCCTGTTAAAGAGCCGGACGGTGGAAGATGCGATGGCAGCACGCTTTCACCTGAAGGAGCTTTATCACAGCGGATATCTTTCTACTACGCGCAAAAGCTGGGAGAGGCATACCGAGGTCGACAACGGCCTGAAGGATGGACTGCTTCGCATCTCCGTCGTCGATTCAAATCCACGACGGGCAGCGGAAATGGCAAACGGCTGGGTGGAGGAGTACCAGCGATTTACTTCAACGATCGCCATTACTGAAGCCTCGCAAAGAAGGCTCTTCTACGAAAGGGAGCTCAGCGTCGCACGTCAAGACCTTATAAATGCCGAAGAGGACTTGAAACAGACCGAGCAGCGCACTGGCGTTATTGACGTCGAGGGGCAGGATCGCAGCATGATCGCTTCGGCCGCCGTACTGCGCGGCCAGCTTGCCGCCAAGCAGATCGAGATAAGGGCGATGCGCGAATTTGCCGCTGCCGGGAACCCCGACCTCGAGCGGGCACAGCAGGAGGCCGCGGGTCTGGAAGCACAGTTGACGGCGATCGATGCTGCCAGTGATCGCAAGACAGGCGACCTGATAGCCCCGAAAGGCAAAATCACACAGGCTGGGCTGGACTATGCCCGCTCCCTCCGCGAAGTTAAGTATCGCGAAACGGTGCAGGACCTTTTGACGCGCCAATACGAAGGTGCGCGCGTGGATGAAGCCCGTCAGGGAGCTCTGATACAGGTCGTGGATCCGGCCGATGTCCCGGATCGCCCAAGTTCTCATTACAGGCTCTGGATTGCATTGGCGGGTTTCGTGTGCGCTCTTCCGCTCGCTATGGTGGCGATGTTGGTTGCCGAGGTCATCACCATTCTTGGTCGTGCACACCGCCGCTCTACCTCCTGGCCCGAGGCGCTCGAAGAGGTCATCGTCGGGGCATGGCAATGAGTTACAGGAAAACATTGGGGCTGGATGGCCCGGTGGCATACACATTCATGGCACGGTTCGTAAACATCGTGGGCAGCACCGCCATGGTTCTGATCATCGTGCGCTTTCTGACCCCGGTTGAACAGGGTTACTACTACACGCTTATCAGTCTGGTCTCACTCCAGATCGTCTTCGAGTTGGGTTTTTCGTTCGTAATTCAGCAAATGGCTGCGCACGAATGCATTCATCTGACGTTTGATGCGAATGGGAGCGTCAGCGGTGATCGGATTGCCCACGCACGCCTAGCCTCGACGCTGCGGCTCAGCTTGCGCTGGTACTCCATTGCCTCGACCGCAATGGGTCTGATTCTGGCGCCTGCAGGGATGGTTTTCTTCGCCCGCCATGGCGCCGCCGGAGGAGCCCAGATTCATTGGCAGGGGCCGTGGCTATGCGCCGCGTGCGCATCCATGTTGGGGTTGTGGTGTACACCGTTCTTTTCCTTCATCGAGGGATGTGGGCAAATCCGGGCGGTTGCAGCAATGCGATTTCGTCAGGCATTTGCCACATCGGCATTTGCCCTGGTGCCCATGTTCCTCCATCACGGACTCTATGCGCCGGCGATGGCGCTTGTGGGTTACGTCGGAACCGGATTTCTTTTTCTACTTACGCGCCGCCGTTTACTGATTGGCCTGTTGCACCACAAACACGATGAGCCGGCCATTCAGTGGAAGCGCGAGGTCTGGCCCTTTCAATGGCGTATCGGACTTAGTTCGCTATGTTCTTACTTCACAATGCAAGTCTTCATCCCAATCCTATTTGCGCTGAGAGGACCGGTCGAGGCGGGGCAGATGGGCATGTCCCTAAGTATCACCGGCTATATCACAGTTCTCGCAATGGCCTGGACTTCAACCAAGACCACACAATTCGGCAGCATGATTGCGCGCCATGAGTTTCAAGCGCTTGACCGGTTGTTCTGTCAAACGCTGGCGCAATCCCTGAGAGCGTTTCTCCTGATTGGGTTGGCCGCCTGCTTCGTGATCGCCCTGTTACCGGCGCTCGCTCCTGGCTTCGCTGCTCGTATTCTCTCGCCCCTCCTGTTCGCGCTCCTGATGCTGGCCAGCGGAGCCAACTGCCTCGTGCAGAGTCTAGCCATACTCCTGCGTTCGTTCAAATACGAGCCATTTCTGGGTCAATCAGTATCCGTGGCATTACTCACTCTTCTGTTGGCCACGTTGACAGCATCTCGATGGGGGAATACAGGTGCGACCTTCAGCTATCTCATCGTCACGGCATTGCTGGGACTACCATTTGCCTGGTCGATCTTTGTACGCGCCCGCCGCCGCTACATGAGTCTCACGGGTCCCACCACGGAATTTGACGAGAATGCGCGCGCACAGTGCGATGAGAGTTGCTCGTCGCTTCAAAGTAGGCGAAGGAAACGGAACCTGCGCACAAGTGCGGTTTCAGAGGGTTGATGATGTTGATCACGCGATTCCGAAAGACGATCGATACATATGTGCCTTTCCTTGGGCGATACTATCGCTTGTTGCGAGATGCTGCCAGTCGCCGCAAGTCTTTCCACACTAAGTTCGGGTTTACGTTAGCGGGTGATCCGGCGATGGCCAAAGATAGCTGGGAGACCGACGAGACCGAAATTTTCCTCGAACTGATCGAGACCCATCACACGGTGATCGACATAGGTGCGAATGTTGGGTTCTACTCCTGCTTGGCTGCCAGCCATGGCAAGCATACAGTCGCCTTTGAGCCATCCTCTAGAAACCTGGCTTTCCTTTACCGGAACCTTTGGGAGAACGGCTTTTTGGAGGTCGAAGTCTTTCCGGTCGGTTTAGCAGCCAAATGCGGGTTGGGGCGTCTGTTTGGATTCGGCGGAATCTCGTCGCTCGTTCCTGGTTGGGCACAGGCGCGCGAAGCGCA
>PLST01000053.1:0-1747 GCA_003164255.1 Acidobacteriaceae bacterium
GTAACAAGGTCGACTTCAATACCCTGACCACCGTGCACCGCGCCAACGCGGATTCACCGCTGGAGGTTTATCGTTTTCTGCGGGACAACGGCAGCGGCGACATGCAGTTCATCCCCATTGTGGAGCGCATCGCGCATCAAGTGACCGAGGAGGGGCTGCGCCTGATTTCGCCTGATTTTGCCGGGCCGGCAAAGGTCGCGCCCTGGTCTGTTGAGCCGCGACCGTTCGGTAAATTTCTTTGCGCCATCTTCGACGAATGGGTGCGACGCGATGTGGGCCGCACCTTTGTGCAACTCTTCGACGTCAGCCTGGAGTCGTGGATGGGGATGGAAGCCAGCCTGTGCATCTTCCGCAAGCAATGCGGCGCGGCGCTGGCCATTGAGCACAGCGGCGATCTCTACTCCTGCGATCATTTTGTCTATCCCGAAAATCGCCTCGGCAACATTATGGAGTCGGCGCTGGCTTCGCTGGCCGGCTCTGAGCAACAGCAGCGCTTCGGCGAGGCGAAAGAATCGACGCTGCCTCGCTACTGCCGCGAGTGCGACGTTCGTTTTGCCTGCAATGGGGAGTGCCCCAAGCATCGCTTTCTCACCACGCCTGATGGAGAAGCTGGGCTCAACTATCTTTGTGCCGGCTACAAGATGTTTTTCCACCACATCGATCCCTATATGCGCTTTATGGCGACGGAGTTGGCGGCGCAACGGCCTCCGGCCAACGTGATGCGCTGGGTGGCGGAAGAAGATGCGCGGGCGCGACAAGGAAAAACCGGGCGGAATGATCCATGCCCCTGCGGGAGTGGGCGAAAATTTAAGCAGTGTTGTGGGGCGTAGCTGTCTCATCGCCTTCGGTTGCAGGCCTAAACTACCCTCCAAAATTTTCTCTGTCCACTTTTGCAGATAATTTCCTTCTCCCGGCGCACACTATTCCCATAAGTCTTCAATGAGGCAGGGAGCACGGGTTCGACGGACCCTGATCCCTGAAACCTGACGCCTGCCTCTAACCCCTTTGTTGTCTAATTTCTGCGAGCAACTATATGCCTTTTCAGATATTTACGCGGCAACCCATCGCGTAAAGCGATGAAAACAGGATATTTGCTTGCAGAAATAGGGGGGAGAGGGGGGTAGGTAATATGCGTTCAGTGGAAGTCATGCGATTGCGTTTCGACTCCTGCATGCGCCAGCGGCGTAAGGCGCGCGGCCTTCACGTGAATCACGCCATCCTGATTCTGCAGCGCTCCTTCGACAAGAAGAAATTTGCTCCGCGTCACAACCAAGCGGTTCTGTTCGTATACATCGGGCGTCACGATCACATTGGCGATTCCTGTCTCGTCTTCCATGGAGATAAAAATGAAACCCTTCGCGGTCCCTGGGCGCTGGCGCGCGATGACGCAGCCGGCCGCGCGCACAAACACGCCGTTGCGGCAGTGGCGCAAGTCTTCTGAAGATAAAATTCCCTGCGAGCGGAGTTCCGCGCGCCGGTAGTGCATGGGATGCTTGCCGACGGTCAAGCCGGTGCCGGCGTAGTCGGCCACCAGCCGCTCCTCTACAGTCATTTGGTCGAGCGGCAGGCTGCGATCGTCTTCGCGCAGATTCTTTTGGATCAGCAGCGGGCCCTCCGGCCGTCCCGCCCACTCCACCTGCCAAAGCGCATCGCGCCGGTGGGCAATGTCATCAACCCAATTCAATGCGCCGATTCGCGCCAGAAGTGTTAGCTCCTTGCGGTTGAGTTCAGGGACGCGCAATGCCAA
>PLST01000053.1:1801-3148 GCA_003164255.1 Acidobacteriaceae bacterium
TCCTTCACCAGCACTGCGGCAGAGTAGAAGCCCATCGGCTGATTGTTCAGAATGGCGCAGGTAAAGGCGGCGAGGAATTTCACCTTGAAGTAGGCCGAAGCGTAGGCAATCAGGGCAAAGCTCGCCGCGTGCGACTCGGGAAATCCGTACAGCGCAAACGAGCTGATTTGCTGCACAATTTTGTCTTGCGTCTCGACGTCCATGCCGTTGACCGTCATGCCCGCGCGCAGCTTCGATTCCAGATTCTTCATTCGCTCCCAGGAGCGGCGCATACCGACTGCGCGCCGCAGTTCTTCGGCTTCAGCGCCGGTAAAGTTCGCAACGGTCATGGCAATGCGCAGCAACTGCTCCTGAAACAGCGGCACGCCCAGGGTGCGCCGCAGAACCGGTTCGAGCGACGGGTGCGGATACGTCACGGGCTCTTTCTTCTGCCTGCGCCTCATATATGGATGCATCATTTGGCCGACAATCGGCCCCGGCCGGATGATGGCTACCTGCACGACGAGATCGTAGAAGCGGTCGGGATAATTGCGCGGCAGCGATGCCATTTGTGCGCGGCTCTCGACCTGGAACATGCCGACCGTGTCGGCTTTCTGGAGGACGCGGTAGATTTCCTCGTCCTCCGGCAACTGCGCCAGGTCCACGCGCTCGCCATAGTGCTCGGGAATCAGCTCAAGGCAATCTTTGAGCACGGCCATCATGCCCAGGCCCAGCAGATCTACCTTGATGATGCCGAGGTCGGCGCAGTCCTCCTTGTCCCACTGGACGACGGTGCGGCCCGGCATGGACGCGCGTTCCAGCGGGACGACATGATTGAGCTGCCCCTGACAGATGACCATGCCGCCCGAGTGCTGGCCCAGGTGACGAGGCAGATCCTGAATGCGCATGCACAGCTCAAGATATTTCGCGATGCGCGGATGCTGGATGTCGAAGCCAGCATTCCTGAAGGAGTGTGCCATGGTATCGTTTTCGCCGCGCCACTCCCAGTGACTGACGAGGTTNNACATTGGCGGTCATGGCCGCGCCCAACTCGCCGTAGCGCTGGTACACATATTGAATGGCCTGCTCCCGTTGTGCCTCCGAGGGCAGATCGAGATCGATGTCAGGCCACTCGCCGCGGCTTTCACTCAGGAAACGCTCGAAGAGCAACTCCATCCCCACCGGATCGATGGCCGTAATTTCCAGCGCGTAGCACACGGCAGAGTTGGCTGCGCTGCCACGTCCCTGCACCAGGATGCCATTGCGCTTGGCGAATTGCACGATGTCCCAGACGATCAGAAAATAGCCTTCGAAGCCTAACTTTCCGATCAGCTTGAGCTCGTGCTCCACTTGGCTTTTCGCGCGCTC
>PLST01000473.1 GCA_003164255.1 Acidobacteriaceae bacterium
ATGGTTTGTTCGGAACCGCTATTTCCCGCTTAGGCAAGGGGATTGGCGGCCGGAGACAGCGAAAGAAAAGAAGAGCCAGATCGAACACGACTTGTTAGCCAAGTTTGGGGAGATCGCGCTCGACTCGTTGGACAGATTTGTACTTCAGACGCACCTGAACGATTTGGCGGACCGTTTTTCACAAGATCGGGTGAAGCAGGCTCGGTCTTATATGAAGTCCATCTTTGACGAGGCCATCGAGCAGGAGTTCCTGATAAGGGACCCGACCCGAAAGCTGAAGATTCCAAAGAATCTTCGGCCGAAGGACAAACGGGTGCTTTCCTGGGAACAACTGCGGTCGATGTTGGAGCAGACCGGCAGAAGAGATAGGGTTCTGCTTATGCTGGACATCACCGGGGCACTTCGTCCAAGCGAATTGTTTGGGCTGCGCTGGAAATCCTTCGACAACCACAATACCTTGTCGATTACGGAAACCGTCTACCGGAGGCAGATCAGGCCGTTCGGGAAGACCAAAAAGAGTCTCGGCGACATTCATCTTCCCGATGGACTTGCCGCTGAGCTTTTGCAATGGAAGCGGGAGTGCCCCAAAGCGTCTCCAGACGCGTTCATCTTTCCCAACCAGGAGGGTGGCGTCATGGACACCGGGAACTACCGAAACAGGGTTCTCAACCCCCTTGCCGAGAAGTTGGGGATTCCCAAACTGAACTTCCAGATTCTGCGCCGCACCATGGCTACACGGGCGCAGAAGATGGGATCGGTAAAGGATATTCAGGCGCACCTGCGGCATGCCAAGGCCGATACCACGGCCAACGAGTATATGCAGGAGTTGCCGGAAAGTGTGAAGCAGATGGTCGGTTCCGTCTATGCAATGCTGTCTACGCGGTCGGAGCCTTGCAAAGGTTCTCAACTTTTGCTACCAAACGCTACCAATTCGCTCGGCGGAGATGCCGCAAGTTGTTGATTCTATGGTGGGCGCTGCAGGATTCGAACCTGCGACTTCCACCGTGTGAAGGTGGCACTCTACCGCTGAGTTAAGCGCCCATGGGAGGGCTGTAAAAGGGGAGCGACTGCGGGGCTCTCTCTGGTTTAGATTAACATCAGCATGGCTTTACGGCCAACCCTTGGGTGTCGCCAAATGGGGCTCACCGAATAGGTCCCTGGGCCCCTGGAAAGTGATAATGCGCTGGAGCTTGCCGTCAATCCGCAATGCAGGACGCCTGAGGGGCGATTTCCCGGAAGATGGGGAGGCCGCGCTGGGGTCTGGGCGGGGGTTCGGGCTGGTTTCAGGGCCGGAATCGGGACTGGGATTTGGCGGCGGCGGACTGCAGGCGACGGGCACGCATGAGGGCGCCAAAAGCGGAGCGGACAAGGCGGTCAGACGGGTCAGGCCGGAGCCCGGCGCCGATGAGGGCCAGGGCTACTCCGAAAGCAACAGATTCAATGGGGGATCCAATGGGGTTTTCAGGGGCGATTCGGACCGGGAAAACGGCCTGGAAAACGACCATGAAAACGATTTAGAAGCGCAACATTTGGACGAGGATGGGGTTCCAGAAGACATGGCTACCCTCGTCCTGGACAATTCGGCGCTGGGTGTTGGACCGGCGGAAAGGCCGGGCGCGGTTGGCGGGCATCCTGAACTTGACCCGACCAGCGATGCGGCCATCATGCTTCAGGTGGCGGCGGGGGATGAAGCGAGCTTCAACTTCCTGGTGCAGAAACATCACCGGGCGATGATTCACTTCCTCTTCAGGATGGTAAGAAACCAGGCGGTGGCCGAAGAGTTAGCCCAGGAAGTGTTCTTGCGCGTCTATCGAGCAAGGGACAGTTACCGGGCAGAGGCGCGGTTCACGACATGGCTCTACCGAATTGCGACGAACCTGGCCGTGAACCATGCGCGCGATACGAAACACGAACGGTCGGCGCAGACGATTTACCTGGACGCGCCGGATGCAGAGACCGGCACGACGCCGGACGTAGCCGACGACGAACCGTCGGTGGAACAGAAGCTGATGCGGGATGAGCGCATGGCGGCCATTCGCACGCATGTGATGGCGCTGCCGGAACGGCAGCGGATGGCAGTGCTGATGCACAAGTACCAGGGAATGGATTACCGGCAGATTGGAGACGTGCTGAAACTGAGCGAGTCAGCAACCAAGAGTCTGCTGTTCAGGGCGTACCAGACGCTGCGGGACAAGCTCAAGGATTTTGTGTAAGCAAAGACACGCTGGAACGAACCGGCGGAAAGCGGGTGGCAACCATGGAAACGATGAAAAAGAATTGCACCGGGATGGATGAGAAGCTGGCGGATCTGCTGTTCGATCCCGCGGCGGTGCCTGCCAAGGTTCAAGCGCATGTTGCGGAGTGTGACAACTGCAAGGCCGAACTGGCTGAGCTGAAGGCGACCATGGCGTTGCTGGACGAGTGGAAGGCTCCTGAAGCGAGCCCCTACTTTATGACCCGGCTTGAAGCGCGGATGCGGGAAGAGCGTGAGGCGGAGCCAAGCGGCTGGCTGGCACGCCAGATTGCCCGCATGCGCGCCGGCTTCGCTTATGGCGCGGTGGGCCATCTGCGTCCGGTGGGGGCGATGGCGCTGACGGTGATGCTGCTGATCGGCGGAGGCACCTACCTGGGCGTGACGGACTGGAATCATCCGGAACCGGCGCCGCCTGCGCAGACCGCGGTGGTGCATGATTTGCAGTTGCTGGACAGCAATCAACAGATACTGGACCAGCTGGAGTCGATGTCGGGCAACCAAAAAGACGGCGACTAGTTACACTTTTCGGCGCGGGCCGATGGAGAATTTTGTGAACGGGGCGCACAATACGGGCAAGATTGGGCGGGCGGCGGTGGCCGTGATGCTGGCGGTTTGCGTGTTTGCGGGCTGGGCTCGCGGACAGCAGCAGCGCCCGGCTCCGCAGAGGCCCACGGCCCGGATGGGCGCAGGAGGGGGTGCAGGATCGGGCGCGCGCATGACGAATCGCCAACTGCAGCAGGAGTGGCGTGCAGCGCGGCAAGGACAGCCTCTTCCTCGACAGGGACAACAGGGACAAATGGGAGCGCAAGGCGGGCGGCCAGGGTACGGGCAGCAGCCTGGGTACAACAACCAGCAGCGGCCGGCGTATCCAGCCGCAGGGAATCCGGCGGCAGGCGCGCAGCGGCCCGGATATGGTGGCATGCAGCAGCCTGCGTACGGCCAACAGCGGCCGGCATATGGCGGGCAGAGCGTGGCTCCGCAGGGTCACCTGGAAGACTGGCTCAACCAACACAGAAACATTCCAGTGCAGGACCAGGAGCGGATGCTGAGCAACGATCCCTCGTTCAGGCGGCTGCCGAGCGCCGATCAGCAGCGTTTGACGCAGCAACTGCAACAAGTGAACCGGTTGCCGGAAGCGCAGCGGGAACGGCGGCTGGAACGGAATGAGATGCTGGAGCGGCTTTCACCCCAGGACAGGATGAGCCTGAACCAGTCAGGGCGGACGTGGGCAGCGCTTCCTCTGGAGCGGCAGGCGATCATGAAGCAGGCATTCCAGAATCTGCGCGGAGTTCCGCTGGACCAGCGCGAGACGGTGCTGAATTCGGCGCGATACCAGGGAACGTTTTCGCCGCAGGAACGGGGCATTCTCTCCGACTTCCTGAAGGTTGAGCCTTACGAGGCGCCGCGGTAGCCGGCCGAAGCACCTATTTTCGGTAAAGGCTTAACGGCGGGGAATCATCGTCGGGCGGAGCGGGGGGCGCAAGCAGCAAAGCTCCGGCGCCACCGGCAATCAACAACAAACCAAGCCATGTACGCGCTCCCACGATGGGGCGCGCTATGCCCATGTCCACAAGGATGGCGATGAGGGGAGCAAGAACGTAGCGCGTAGCCATGGCGGTGGCGCTCGTGCGGCGCATGAGCCAGAAGAGCAGGAGCAGGCTGGGCAGTTGGACCGCGAAAAGCATGGCCGGGCTTAGTCCTGCAACCTGCCAGGGCTGCGGGCTGAGTATCTGGTTGGCGGGGGCGAGGACGGCTGCCGCAGTTGCGCAGGCGATGGCGATGAAGGGCGCAAGGGATTGGCTTTGGCTGGTGAGGCGGACGGCTGCGCAGTTGGCTGCCGCCACCAGGACCGCAGCGAGGATAAGACCGAGGAAGGCCGCACCGGCCTGGATGGAACCGGGGAGGTTGAGCGGGAAGATGCACAGGGTACCAACGACGGCCGCGAGAGCGGCCATGAGCGCTGCCGGCGGGGGACGAAGGGCATCGCTGCCGAGATAAGGCTCAAAGACGACGGCAAAGACGGGCACCAATGAGAACAAAGCTACGCGGGTGAGCGAGGAGACTTCGCCGGCAGCGAGCGCAACAAGAACGGCAGGCGCGGCGAAGAGTCCCAGGCCGACGGCGACCGTAGCAAAGAGTTCCCGGCCGCGCGGCCACGGCTGATGACGCGCGACTGCCCAGAGAACCGCGACCAGGGCAAGCAGCGCGAACTGGGTGGTTGCCGATTCAAGCGGAGGGGCGGGGCTGGCGGCGTGGGCAAAGAGATCGGAACTGAGCGGACCGAGCGACCACAGGACGGAGAGCAGCAGGAGACCTGCAACTGCCAGCAGGCGGCTTTTGGAGCCTTCATTTCCCTTCCCTCTCATGCTTTCGATCAGAACACACCGGAACGAGCGAGCAGGGAGCGGCGGTGAGAGGTGGGAGGATGCAGTGGGCTACAATTGAAGATGGGCCAAGGCCAGAAATCTATTGCGCTGTGAGCGCAAATGAAGCAAGGAGTTTCAACTTTTATGGCGATTCCCGCCACACAAATGCGTCCGGGCATGATCATCAAGCACAACGACCAGCTACACCTGGTGTTCAAGGTGGAGCATCGCACCCCGGGCAACCTGCGTGCGTTTATCCAGGCCAAACTGCGCAACCTGAGAACGGGCGCCATGTTCGAACACCGCTTCCGCTCCGCCGACGCGATTGAAAAGGTGGTGGTGGACGAGGTGCAAATGGAGTTCCTCTACGCCGACGGCGACGACTACTACTTTATGAACCCGGTGGACTTTGAGCAGACGGTACTGAAGGGCACGACGCTGGGCGACGCAGTGGAGTACCTGACGCCGAACCTGCAGATCCACGTCAGCTATCACGATGGCCAGGCGGTGGGCATCGAGCTGCCGTCGGCCGTGGAGTTGACGGTTGTTGAAACGGAGCCGGGATTGAAGTCGGCGACCGCCTCCAGCGTGACCAAGCCGGCGAAGACCGAAACAGGACTCATGGTTCAGGTGCCTTCGTTTATCAATGAAGGCGAGAAGATCCGCGTGGACACCAGCGAAGGAGCTTACCTGAGCCGGGCGTAATTTTTCAACTTCAATCAAGCGATAGAAAAAGCCATTGCCTGCGGGCAGTGGCTTTTTTGTGTGTGGGCTCTACGCCGGGGCTGATTTAGCAGGGGCTGAAGCCCGACGTTCATCTTGCGGCTCCTGCGGCACGAGTAAACTCGCGCCCTGACACAAACACGGAGAGTAGTTTCTGCTGTCCCACCCATCGCAAAAGGCGCGATGGATGGGGCACCCGGTTTTTTCTCTTGACAGGCGGAGGATGCAGGGCGAAGATCATGTAACCGTATGGTTACTCATTTTCAGACAACTCGTGAAGATGATAGGGCGAATGTTTACCGGGCGATCTCCGATCCGACGCGAAGGGCTATTCTCGACAAGCTGCGACGCGGGCCGACGCCGGTGAACACGCTGGCCTCGGAGTTCAGCCAGAGCCGGCCGGCGATCAGCAAGCATCTGCGGATTCTGCGAGCGGCGCACCTGGTTAAGGAGCGGCGTTCGGGCCGAGAGCGCCACTATCGGCTGGAGCCGAAGCCGCTGCGCGATGTGGCGCGGTGGTTGGAAGAGTATCGCAACCTGTGGGAGCACAATCTGAACAGGCTGAAGCAGCATCTTGAAAACGAATCGGGAGGGGCATAAATGACGGTGTTGAAAAAGGCGCAGGCAGTGGCGGATGTGGAGCAAGGAACGGTTCTGGCAACGGTGGAGATTGCGGCCGCGCCGGAGCGGGTGTTCGAGGCGCTGGTGCGGAGCGAAGATGTAACGCGCTGGTGGCGATCGGCCGAGGGCTACAACACCACCGAGTGGACGGCAGACGTGCGCAAGGGCGGCCGTTTGCACGCTGCCGGGACGATGCCGAATGGAAGCACGCAGCCGATTGATGGCGAGTTCACCGAAGTGGCGGCGCCGCGCAAGCTGGGGTTTACCTGGCGGCCACGCTGGGATC
>PLST01000383.1:0-358 GCA_003164255.1 Acidobacteriaceae bacterium
GCCGGAGATCTTGTCTGTGTATTCCTTGACGATCGTATAGCCGCGCTGGGCGGCCATCTGACGCAGATCGAGGATCTGCGTTTGGGGGTTCTGATCATAAGTCGAAACCCGCGAGTAGAGCGCGGCGCGCTTCATGCGCGCCGTCCCTTCTTCTGCGGCGCTATAGATCCACCCCTTCAGCGAGGCAACTAAGAAGTCAGCAGAAAGAAAGGTGCTCGCCCGCCTGCGGGCAACAGGCCGCGCTAGACTTGATGATAGGGGCCACATCCATAGGGCTTTCCTGCGCAAGGGCAAAACGCCGGTCTGCCCAACGCAATGTAGACGGTGCAACACGTGTGAAACCAATATGCGCATGACA
>PLST01000383.1:376-1680 GCA_003164255.1 Acidobacteriaceae bacterium
CATTCGCAACTGGACGCCATTCAAAGGCACAGCAATCCTCGTTCTTCTCCTGGTACTCGCCGCGGCGCTTATAGCGTTTGGCTACCTCGCCTTGCCACCAGTCATCCGCGATCTGCAAACATTCAGTCAGGAGGCGCCGGCACGCTTACCCGGAATTCTGGAGAAGCTCAAGCGCATCCCCTTTCTTGAACGCTTGAACGATCATGCGATCAGCGGCAAAGTACAGGACTTGGCCAGTAATGCAGCCTCTTACCTGCTCGCGTCCATCAAGGATTGGGTCGGAATCTTTTTCAACATCATCATGGGATTCATCCTTACGGTGTACTTCATTCTCGAAGGCGATCAGGCGTATCGCTGGTTTCTTTCGTTTTTTCCGCCCGCAGGCCGCGATCGTCTCGATCAGGCTCTTCGGCGCGCGGAGCTCCGCATGGGCAAATGGTTGCTGGGACAGGCGAGCCTCATGCTCATTTTCGGCGTCAGCAGCACCATCGTCTTTCTNNTTGCTGCCATTGATTCCTGGGGAAGGGTACTGGGCATCGCGATCTTCTACTTCATCTATCTGCAGGTGGAGAATTCCTACCTGACCCCTCGCATTATGAAGAGCAGCGTGAACCTGCCCGGACTTGCCATCCTCATATCGCTGCTGTTCGGCTCCGCGCTTGCGGGAATTCCGGGCGCCCTGGTATCGGTTCCCACTGCAGTGCTCGTGTCCGTCCTCGTCGACGAATTTCTTGTCTACAAGAACACAGATTGATGGCTGCGCGTAGATGGCCGCGCGCAGCCTGCGGCCACGCCGTCTGTGCGGGCATTCGTCGCAGCAACGCTCGACTCGCTGCGAACTCATCAAGAAGCGTTGGGATCGGTACCAGGATTATGCCAGCCGCCGTCTTTTGGGGTTTCCGGCATACGGTGACCACCTCAGTAAGCTAATCGTCTCGCACAAAGCGTATGGGTCAGGGCAACAGCAAACAATCACATACAGCTAAACCCAGAGAAAAAAGCCTAATCCCGCGACCGACTGGCCATGTTTCGATCTTCGGGCCGCATTCCGCAACCACCTCTGGCACGTCATGCGCATCCAATAATGAATGAAGCTCCCGCTGGTCGCTGCCTGCTGTTTAGCCGTTTCCATGACGACAGCCCTCCGTGCGGATAACGCACGTTTCGACCTCGAGGGTCCCAAGATCGACATCCGCGTCACGCGCGGAAACGCCACGCTGCCGATCGGTGAGGTGCCCAACCTGCAGCCAGGCGACAAGATATGGGTCAAGGCCGACCTTCCTGCGAGCCAGTCCAACCATTTG
>PLST01000383.1:1772-2607 GCA_003164255.1 Acidobacteriaceae bacterium
AGCAGCGCATTGAACGCTATCTCTCCGCGATGAAGACCGTCCCACAGAACGACGAGAAAGCCATCCAGGAGCGCTCCGCCAAGCTGGCTTCCACCCTCAACCTCAAACCGAACGCCGACTGCTTCAAAAAGCCTGTCGAGCAGCAGGTGATCTGCCTTACCCAGTCCAGCGCTCCCGTCCTCCTCGACGACGGGCACGGCCAGAGTATCGCTGAAGCCGTCTCTACCGGCCCATCGTCTGACTTCATCAACGCTGCCTCCTATACACAGCCGGCTGGCGCCGGACTCTACTCAGCCTATGTCGGCGCTGTTGTGGATCTTGTCCATCTTGTCAGCATGATGCGCACGGCAGTGTACCAGTACATTCCCGCAATCAGCTTCCCACAGGACTCCACACTCAACCTGAAGCTCAACACACCACCCTCATTCAACAAGCCCAAGTCTGTCATCGTGATCGGCCTGCCCGCGATCCAGAAGGCCATGCCGCCGCCGTTGCGTCCCCACGATCCCAACCAGGTCGCATGCCTGTTACAGCCGAAGATGACGTTGTTGCTCGAAGGCGCCCCACTCGTCTTCTCCACAAACTTTGCTCACGATCTGATTCTGCACCTCAACCGAACGGGTGCCCTCGTTGAACTCCCACTCACCCCCGAGGCCTTCGAAGGTGGACTTACTGTCACGAACGAAAAGCCGCGCGAGTTGCTGCATATTGCCGGCAACCCACAGCCAGCCAGGGCGGACGTGAAGATTGGCACCGGCAGCGACCTCACCATCACTGGCACCGTTCACGGTTACTGGGGTTTTGACGCATTCGAAGGTCTCACTCTCACCCTCCA
>PLST01000017.1 GCA_003164255.1 Acidobacteriaceae bacterium
GCACCGTCATCGCCAGTGCAGTCATACCCTCCATGATTGCGAACTCGTTCTTTCTTCCCCGCCATCTTCTTCCCCACTCGCAAGCAGGCAAGAAAGCAGAACAGGAGACTATGCGGCCAGTACCCGCAGAGGAAGGCTAGGTGATCGCTATGGGAAGTCCGGTTTTTGTTGGAATTCAAAGAATACTGGTTGCGTTCGACGCGTCTCCGCACGCGGAGCACGCTTTGGATGTGGCTCTGTCAATGGCTGGCGATATGAAAGCCAAGCTCTTCGTCATCGCTGTAATTCGGCCGCCCGAGCCCGCCGAGAGCGCGGAGTTCCACGCTGTGCTTGAAGACGGGCAAGAGCGCTATGAGAAATGTTTCGTCCCGTTGCGCGAACGCGCCAAGCAAAAGGACGTTGAACTCGAAACCGACATTGTTTTGGGTCACCCGGCGGAGCAGATCATTCACAAGGCGGACACCATCCAGGCCAGCCTCATCGTCATGGGCAAGCGCAGCCATACGATCCTTCATCGCTGGATGCTGGGCTCGAACTCCGAGCGCGTGCTGAGATATGCGCACTGCCCGGTGATGATCGTCCATTGATCGGATAACCAAGCTATGAAGATCTCGAAACACGCGAGCGGTGAGCCACAGAAGAATCGTAACTGTCAACAATTCTGTTCTCGCATGCCGCTCGACAACAAATCGTGGAACTCCTCACAACCGACGGCTTTTGTAGCCGGGAAAGCGTAATCATCATGTCTGAAATCGCGAAACTTGAAGCCCTTGAGATCCTCGATTCCCGCGGGAATCCGACGTTGGCAGTCACAGCAACCCTGTCGAACGGCGTGAAAGCAACTGCAAAAGTACCTTCGGGCGCTTCAACCGGCAAACGGGAAGCCGTCGAACTGAGAGACGGTGACAAGGCAAGGTATGGCGGAAAGGGCGTGCTCAACGCCAGGGATCATGTGAACGGTGAGATTCAAAAGGCTGTTCATGGATTCGATGCCAACAACCAGAAGGCGTTGGACAAGAAGCTGTGCGAACTCGATGGCACGCCGAACAAGGCGCGGCTTGGAGCCAACGCGATTCTCGGCGTTTCGCTCGCAGTTGCACGGGCCGCCGCGGCAGACCACGATTTGCCACTCTATGCAAGCCTCGGAGGCGAGAAGGCCAACCTGATTCCGGCGCCGTGGTTCAACGTCCTCAACGGTGGAAGCCACGCCGATAGCAATGTGGATTTTCAGGAGTTCATGATTTCGCCGGTGGGCGCGCCTAGCTACAGCGAAGGCTTGCGAGCGGCAGCTGAAACCTTCCATGCATTGAAGTCTGTCCTCCACAAGAAGGGCTATAACACCGGGGTTGGGGATGAAGGCGGATTCGCTCCTCAGTTGAAGTCGAACGAAGAGCCTATCGAGCTGATTCTGGAAGCGATCCAAAAGGCTGGCTATAAGCCGGGCAAAGACATAGTCCTCGTGCTGGATCCTGCCACGAGCGAATTCTTTGACGACGGCATGTACCTGTTCGAAAAGTCGGACAAGAGCAGGATGTCGCCGGTGCAGATGGTCGACTTCTGGAAGGACTTGCTTGGCCGTTACCCCGAAATCTGGGCCATTGAAGATGGCGTTGCCGAAGACGACCACGCCGGCTGGCAGCTATTGACGAAGACGCTTGGCGGTCGGATTCAGTTGATCGGCGATGACAACTTTGTCACCAATCCGACTATCTTCCGTCAGGGCATCAAGGACGGAATCGCCAACGCGATTTTGATCAAGTTGAACCAGATCGGCACGCTGACTGAAACGCTCGAATGCATCCAGATTGCTCGTGAGAACGGATATGGGGCGGTCATCTCGCACCGCTCGGGCGAAACCGATGACACAAGCATTGCCGACCTTGCGGTGGCTGCCGGCATGGGGCAGATCAAGACGGGCTCGACCAGTCGCGGCGAGCGGATCGCAAAATATAACCGCTTTCTGGAGATCGAACACGAGCTTGGGACAAAGGCTCGCTACGCCGGCGCCAGTGTGTACGACCGCTGGCACAAGGCAGTAAAGGCATAGCAAGCAGCCGTGGGTGTTGGAGTCCACCTGAAGAACGCTCAACTGGGCAGATGACTCCTCGAAGCTGAACAACACTTGGAGGAGTCATGCCCGAGCCCGATGCGGAAATCGCAAGAGCGAAAGAACCAAGAGCGCGAGAGCCGGGGGCTCTTAATGAAGTCCAGCAACGACGCCTGAGTATCACTTGCAAGTACATCGACAAACTGCTGTGCGACATCGAACAGGCTCTCCATTCGGCGTCGTCGCCGTCTCCGTTCCCGCGCTACCTTGTTGACATCACGCCCGCGCAGTCGCGGGTAATAGAAGATCATATTCGGCGTCTGCGGGCTCAACTGTTGCGGGCTCTTGATTGGCAGCACTTGAAGCCGGAGCCGCCGGAGGTTCCGGTCACACGATCAGTCACAGTTGATCTTACTTTTATCGACATCGCGATCGAGGAACTCAAGCCCAGCTATATGCGCGGATGTGGGGCCGTGCCTGACGATGCCGTTGACGAACTCAATGGAGTGGTCCATGAGCTTCGCTCCCTGGCTGGAAGCATGGAACGTTACCTCCGCCAGGAGTTGGGCATTAATCTCGAAACGCGGCTCAAGAAGCTGGAGGGGACCGGTTACGATGTGGCTCTCTTGCGACTGATCGAGGAAATCGTCACTCGTCACGGATTGGTAGAGTTCCGCACGCACATCGATTCACTAGCTTCCCGCCTGGAGGACAACAACCTGGAGGTGGCTCTGTTCGGGCGTGTTAGCAGTGGGAAATCCTCCCTTCTCAATGCGCTTCTGAATACCAACGTTCTTCCCGTGGGCATCAACCCCATCACCGCGGTACCCACGAAATTGCGCTATGGCGCGAAACTGCGCGCCGACGTGGCTTTTGCAAGCGGGAGGGAAGAAACCGTTACGATCGACGAGCTTGGCGTCCTGGTAACTGAACAAGGGAATCCAGGCAATCTGCGGAATGTTGTGCGCGCGGTTGTCGAGGTTCCATCGCCGCGCCTCAAACAGGGCATTGTGCTGGTGGATACGCCGGGGCTTGGCTCCCTGGCCAAACGAGGCGCTCAAGAAACTCTTGCCTATCTTCCGAGTTGCGACCTTGCCCTTCTTCTCATTGACGCGGGAACAGCTTTGAATGAAGAAGACGTCGGGACTCTCCGTCTGCTCTACGAGGGCGGCATTCCGGCCATCGTTCTGCTTAGCAAGGCGGACCTGCTGACGGAAGAAGATCTTCATCGGGTCACCGGCTATATCCATGAACAGTTGCAAGCCGAATTGGGCCTTGCGATGAACGTGCATCCGGTAAGCTCGTTCCCGAACTACGCCGCTCTGCTCGACCAATTCTTCGAGCAGGAATTGCTTCCCCGATTCAACCAGGCGCGAAGTCTTAGAAACGCGTCGGTTGCCAGAAAGATCGGAGTCCTCCGTGGCTCATTGGTCGCAGCCATTGAGACAACTCTCGACCAGACGAAACGCAGAGGGCAGGAACTCCCGCAGGATGTGCATGATCTGGAGGAGCAATTGCGCCTCGTAACCGGCGAAGTCGGAGAACAACGCACAGTTCTCAACCATGCCTTCTTTGAATTGGGTGAGACGCCGGAGAGAGTTCTGAATGAGGTTGCAGACACCGCACTTACGTGGATGAAGACACATTCCGACGCCTACGTAACGTCGCCGCAACTTTCGGAGTGGCTCCACGACGCTGTTTGGAAGTCCGTTGAACATCACATCGAGGACATGCGCTCCGTCAGCCAGCGTGCAGTTTTCACACTGCAGTCGGTGGCGCAGGAGTTGGGGCGCATCGATATGCCTTCGCCGGACGAGGTGGAAAGTCTCTTGCGCGACATGCCACGCTTTGAGTTGCCTTCACTCCCGAACGCGATCAACATGAGCACGTGGAAGTTCCTCGGGACTAGTGTTGTTCGCGTCAGGATCAGGAAGGCCCTACGGGAAGGCATTGGCGCTGTCTTGAAACAGGAGCTTCACCATTACGGCGATGCGCTGTCTCGGTGGAGCATCCAGTTTGTCAGCAAGCTGGCGCTCCTGGTGGGTTCCTACGCCGACGCCTATCGCGTTCAACTTCAGAGGATGTCAGGAACTTCCAATAGCAGCGTCGACGAGCCTCAACTCGAACAGGACCTGGCTTTGCTGAGGAACTGGAGCGCAATCGAGAGCCACAACGTAAGCGAGACCATCGAGAGGGGGGCTTAAGTTTGCAGAAATACTTTCTTATCGCGTTCGGTGGCGCACTCGGATCGATTGCCAGGTACTGGGTCGGCTCGACAATTGCCGGCCGTGTGGGAACGAAGTTTCCATACGGAACCTTCGTCATTAACATCACAGCCTGCATGATTATCGGCTTCTCCCTCACTTTCTTGGCGAAACGAGCAGATTTGAATCCTGCCTGGAGATTCCTCGTGCCGGTTGGCTTCATTGGCGCATACAGCACTTTTTCAACATATGAATGGGAGACTTTTTCCACGCTTCGAACCGGTGCTTTCTTACTTGCCGCCTTCTATGCAGTCAGCAGCCTCATTCTTGGGCTCGCTGCCGTGTGGGGCGGCTCAGTGATTGCGGAGAACCTCTGATGAGAACACAAAAGCAGCTCGTTATCTATCAATCGATCCTGGAAGTGCTTCAGGAACCAGGATGCCCCTTCTGCCGCTTCTTGAAGGAATATCAAGCGGCGCGCCTTCAGCATCATTCTGAACAGGACATCCACCACCTGTGCAATTTTCACACCTGGGGGCTGGCGGCAGTGCAAAACGCCCTAACAGCAGCTGAGGTATTCATCCATCTCGTAGAGGAGCAGGCGCCAATTTCCAGCGATGCCGCCGACTGTGACATCTGCAAGGAAGTATATGCGGAGGAAGACCGCCGAATTCGCGAATTTGTCAGTTGCATCTATCGAACAGGTGTGGCCGATTGGCTGCGAGGGGCTCCGGTATTGTGTATTCCGCACGGGATAAAACTGCGGCGCCAAGTCCAGCCTGTGGTCGCCGCCCGCGTAGATGCGATCATCGAGAACTGTCGCCGGCAGTTGACACAAGAGCTGCAAAGTTTACGTGATAAACCAGAAGCGGAAAGACCGGGATGGGGCTCGCTTGGCCGCGCGGCCGAGTTTCTTGTCTCACAACGCGGATTACATTCCTGAGGAGGACGTATGTTGAGTGCTGGAAAGGCCGTGAAAGTTTCCATCTACCTGAGTGAGGGTTCAAAGCACCATGGGATCCCAACGTATTCGAGCATTCTCGATTTTCTCTTCTATCGAGGCGTTTCGGGTGCGACCGTCCTCAAAGGAGTTGCCGGATTTGGTGCGGATCATCACATGCATTCCGCGAGTATTGTCGAAATCTCGGATCACATGCCTCTCAAGATCGAATTCATCGAATCTCGTGAGAAGGTCAACGAGCTCCTCGGGAAGCTGGAGGAGTTGGCCGGAACTGGAATGATCGAGGTCCAGGAGACAACCGTTGCGAAGCCAGCCCAGGTTTCCAAGCCAAAGAGGCCAGTCCTCCCCGCGCACCTCAAGATTGAGGGCAAGGCAAAAATGATGCGGATCTACATTGGCGAAGCGGATCGCTGGAAGGACAAGCCTCTTTACAATGCGCTCGTTGAAGCCATGCGGGCCAACGACATTGCCGGCGTTACAGTCTACCGTGGCATACTCGGCTACGGCGCACACCGGCGGATTCACAAGGACAAAGCCCTTCACCTGTCTCACGATTGCTCGATCATGCTCTCGGCCGTCGATACCGAGGAGAAACTGAGNNGTAGTCCTTCTATGTGAGCGGAGGCTCAAAATGAAAGACCAATTTCAAGCGCGCATGTTGCGGATTCATTTCGGCGAGGGTGACAAATGGCAGGGCAAACCCTTACACGAAGCGATTGTGGCGAAATGTATGGAGCTGGGTATGGCTGGCGCGACCGTGTATCGCGGGATCGAAGGGTACGGGGCAAGCACCAGAATTCACCATGCCAGTCATTGGACGTTCTCGAAGGACGCGCCGATCATGCTGACTGTCATCGACCGTGAGGAACAGATTGAAAAGCTGATTCCTCATCTCGACGTCATGGTTGAGGAGGGTCTCATCGCGATGTCC
>PLST01000352.1:0-7761 GCA_003164255.1 Acidobacteriaceae bacterium
CCGGCAGCGCCCGGTAAAGCTCCGCGGCTTCCTTGCCCAGCATGCCGGCCTGCAACGCACCTTCGATGTTGCGAATTCGCAGCTTCAACTTGCCCAGGCGGCTCAGAAAAACCTCTACATCCCCCGCGTCGAAGGCCGCGTCGATCCGCGCATGAAGCTGCGCGTATCCCTGCTCGTCCCGGACCGCAATCGCTGCCTGCTCAAACATCGTTTTCTGCCCTCAATCTGCTCTTTTCAGCACTGCGGCGCTGGTCCAATTCTTGGAGCGGGAGACGAGGATCGAACTCGCGACCAACAGCTTGGAAGGCTGTGACTCTACCACTGAGTTACTCCCGCCCTTGATACCGCCGCTGACTGAACTTCTGGAGCTGATGACCAGGATTGAACTGGTGACCTCTCCCTTACCAAGGGAGTGCTCTACCAACTGAGCTACATCAGCCCTCGAAATGCAGCTCCTAGCTTCTAGCTGCTAGCTCCTAGCTTGTCCCATCAGGCACGAGCCTCATCCCACTCGTTCCACCAACACAAAAGCTAGAAGCTAGTAGCTAGAAGCTAGTAGCTGCCTTACTTCTCTCCCCCCCTGCGAATCCGATCCGCCGAACGGGCCAAAACAGTGCGCAACGCCAACCCGCCGATAATGATCAGTGGAACCCACCGAATCTCCACCGGCCTGCCCATCACCAGAACCTTGCCTGCGTCCATGGTGAACCAGATCAGAGCCGCCAAACCCACATACAAAACCAGGGCCACTGGAAATCGCTTGTCCAAATCAGCACCGCTTCTCTTCAGCCGGTCCTGATCCTCGCTCATTCCAGCCCTCGAACTCAGTCTCCAGTGGACCGTGTCTTTCTGACCACTGACTACTGAACGCTGACCACTGAACTCATGGTGCACAGGGGAGGATTCGAACCTCCGTAGCTCCAAGGAGCGGCAGATTTACAGTCTGCTGCCATTAACCGCTCGGCCACCTGTGCCCAGACACCCAACGAACCAAAAAATCGGCTCTCGGGAGTTTCAATCTCAACAATCCCACCGGCAAAAAACTCGGCCGGAAATCCTGCCAAACTTACACGCCTCTGGCGCGTTTCAAGCCGCTTCAGCGCATTACCCCTCACCCGGAAAGCCTCCGGCATTTCGGAGCATGCACCTCTGTGGGATCACCGCGGAGGATGGACCGGCGCATCAAAAAAACCTGCAAAAACTACTGCGAGCGCCCGACCATTCGTGCTGCTTCTCTTGCTAATGCTTCCAATGCCGAAACCCGGTTTCGAAAGTGGAGCTGGCGAAGGGATTTGAACCCCCGACCCTCTGATTACAAATCAGATGCTCTACCAGCTGAGCTACGCCAGCCCTTCCCACCGGAAACCGCCCCGGACATCTTCTTCGATCCCCGTAGCCGCGCACGGACACACTCCCGCTCCGGGCGTACCACGGCACAAAAATCAAGGTTAGCACACACGGTGCGGGGGAGCAAACGGGGAGAAAGCAGGGAAGAGGGAATAGGGAACAGGAAAACCTTGGAGGTTTAGTGCATGGCTCTCCCCGGTCCCTGAACTCGGGGATCTCCACCCCACGGACGAAGACCTGTCCGCGGGGACAGGGGGCACCCGGCCTTGTCAAGCTGGGCTGAGTCGTAACATCCGGGTGGGCGACTGACCGGAGATTACTCGAATTCAGGCGTCAAGATCGGGAGACGTGGCACCCGCGACCCGCAGTCGGGGTAGCGGAATGCCTACCTTAAACGCAAAGAGCGCCCTTGGGATGGGGTACCATTTGGTGCTGGCCGATCTGGTCCAGGCTTGCAATTCTGAATTATTTAGCGGGACTGCCTCCGCTGGTAGTTCTGGCGGCCAGGCCGAGTACCGCGGCCATGACAAGGATTGCCGTTGACGCCATCGTCCCGATGACGAAATCGCATTGGCTCGAAACATAGCTGAGCGTATGGTGATTCACATCGTTCAGGACACTGACCATGGCCTGCGCCTGCTCCTTGGTGGCCCCGCTTTGCGCCAGGGTATTTGAAAATTGTTGAATGTCGCGGTGCATTGCTCCGTCGAAGAGTTGGCTCACTTGCATTGAATGCCAATATGCAAGGGACATCAAGAGCAGGATTCCAGCGAGCACAATCGAACCTTGAAACAAGACTCTTTTTTGCATTTACGTCTCCTTGGTCGCCCATTTGTGGAGTTTTAGAGAGTCTATAATCCCGGGACCAATCGGCAGCGGAGAAGATCGCGCGCGGATCACCGGCTATTCGGACAGAATGCTGTTGGGCGCTCGGGGATCCTCTGACAGAGGACGCTCGCTTGAGCATCCCTCGATCGGTGTTGTACCGGCGTTTGGCGGGTTGGCGTCCGCTTGCGCGGACGTGGCAAGTTGGCAGGTTGGCGAGAAGCCCATGGCTAAAGCCATCATTTTTGCGGCCTCTTTCTTCATGGGCTTGAAAGCCCCTGCTCCCTCCGTGGGTGGGTTGATATTGCCGGCGAGACCGACCCGTTGCTTCCCGGCCATTTGCTCCTGGCTTGGGCGTTCCCAGGTCCGATTTCTTGCCCGCCCACTCATCCCGGCAAAACGCGCCGGGATGAATTGAGGGGCACAGTGCGTCTTCTGCACAATGCGACTTCTGGAGGCTGAAAATTGGGGTTTCGGGTTTGCATATAAATAGAGCTGAATCGGGCAAACTTGTGACATAAGGGCCTTAAAAGTGGCTGGGGTCAGGGGCCAGTTAAAACGGTCATTCACGCCTGGCGGTTTTGAGTGAAGACTTCGAGTTTTCGGGGCGGATGTGGGTGCGCTGATTTGTTTGATCTGGGACGTTGTTCGGCTTGGGGCTGGACCGTAACTTCCGGATAGGCGACCACCCGAGCGGAAATGCCGTATTTAATCCTGGCATCGAAAGACGCGCGGAGCGACTGTTTTTTGCGCCTAGGTGGTGGGCGAGCCGTCTTACGGCACAATTCTCCCCCACCGCATTGGCCCTCGCCCGCAGTCTGTGATCCGTCCGGCGCTTCTGTTATGAGGTAACGATCGGCGTGTAGCCCGAGGTTGCGGCCTTTTTCAGCGCCGCCAACCCTTCGGTAAGGCTCAGCAGCGGAGTGGTCTTGATCGACTTCAATGAGCCGCCCGCGGCGGCAGCCAACGCCAGAGCTGCCACGCTGATGTTGTCAGGCATTTCGACAAGCATTACAAGATCGTGTTCACCAAACGACAGCCATGATCCGCTGATCTTGCCGCCGAGTTTCTTCGCTACCTTCTTCACATGCTCGCTGCGGTCCTGCGGGTTTGCGATCAGAGCTGCCAGCGCCGCTGACGTGTAGGAGCACTGCACGAGATAACTGAGCATAGATTTCACCTTTCAATTCATAGACCTTCTACTCAATATGCGCTCTAAAACGCTGTTTTTGCCTCGACTCGGAAATAAATTTGGTCGCTGCGCAAGCTCTCACCGTAGGTTTTGTGGATTTTGGGGTCGCTACTTTTCTACGCTGGAAGTTTTCAACTGCGTCATCAAGCCTTGCACATCTGGCATTCCCCATTGCTCGACGATCTTTCCACCTGCCAAACGATAGATATGAAACTCTTCGATAGTAATCTTCCTCTCGGTTGGCGGGATACCCGCGAACTCACCCCGCTGTGTTCCCGTGGACGTGATCCGGATTACTACCCGGTCGCCCTCTGCGATTATGTCCTCAACCTTCTCATCCCAGTCGGGGAACGAGGCCCGATGGCTCTGGACCGCACGCTTGATGCCACTGAGTCCCTTCCACTCAATCCCACCGACAAAGTGACAGACAAAGTCAGTTGAATACAATTCGTCTGCCACAGTAAGGTTGCCCTTACTCCATAGTTCAGCTTCAGAGCGAAGAACCACCGCCTTGTTTGCGGACAAGTTCTGCGCCCAAGTGATTGAGCAGCCTAGAAGGCAGAAGGCGAATAGTGTGATTAGCCTTAATGCGGATTTCTTCAAGAACAGGGGCATTAGAGGCAGGCTCCTTCTTCAAATCTAATTCGCCTGAATCGTAGCATTATCTGCAGGCGGGTCATCCTCTCATTGCCTTCAAATCTACATAACTGTGCGTTTTCGCTAGTGCGTTCAACAACGCTTCTCGGATTCCGGTCGGGGCACCGGCTACTCCGAAATAACTACTTGAGCAACAGACGATGCACTTTGTTGCCGAAAAAGTAATTGACGGATTGGCGACCACACGGCCAGAATCCGCAATCCGCTTCACTAGAAGCGCGCGATGCGTCGGCGGAAGAAGAATTTCCGTTCAGCGCCACGTGTCGCGTTTCGGTGTGAGGCGGAGGATCGTCGTCGTTCCGTCGAACGCCAACATCAATCACTTCCCGCCATTCAGGGGTTGGCTTGAGCTTTCGGAGCAAACTCTTTGAACGCCGGATCGAGTTCTACCAGACGCGAGCGCAGGCTGTTTTCGTCGAGCTGTGCATCAACCACAACCCAACCATCTCGATCAATAATCAATTCCCTCGGCAGTGGCGAAGATCCGAGCATCGACTCGATCTGTCCGTCTCCATCGTGGAAGTTGGCCAAAGCCAAGCCTTTCTCTTTGAGGTACGCTGCAGCCTTGTTCGGGTCTTCGTCCCGGTCTACGGTGACCAAGACGAGCCCTTTCTCCTTCCCCTCATTTGCGAGCTTGGCGAGGGAGGGAAGCGCGGCAACGCACGGCGCGCACCAGGTCGCCCAGAGATCGATGAGCACCGTTTTGCCACGGAAAGACTCGATGGGCGTGATAGTCCCATCAACCGCTTTGAACTTCAACGCAGGCACGCGATCGCCAATTAAGGTCGCTCCGAGCGCCTCTTCCATTGCGCTTGGAAACTCATTGACCTGGTGCGCATCGGACGGCGGCGAGAACACGAAGAGACTCTGTGGAATCGGACTATCCAATACGGTGTGAGGATAGATCGTCGTAGCTTCGTTATCTTGCGCAATGCCATTGGAATTGCCGGAAGAACGCTCGACGACCTTCAGAATCGTACCTGAACTCTTATCGATCCATATGGTCTGGTCGAACTTCTCTTCCGGTCTCGTTCGCTTCAGGTCGGATCGTCCGATATGAACAACTGCACAAGAATACGTGCTGCCATCCACGACGAGGTCTACATCCGGAAGACGCTCCGCAGACTTGATTCGTTCGGCAGAAGCCGCGAGCGATTTGCGAAGGTTTTTGGCTCGCAACAATCCCATTTCGGAGAGGCCGACCGGGCTGGGTTTTGTGGCCGCAGGCGCCTCTGCCGCTGGCTTCGCAATATACCGGTATTGATGGGCGTGGTACTTCCAGATTGTCCGGCCGTCTGAAATCTCGACCGCATCACCGAATTGGGTCTGGCCCTCAAAATGGGAGCGGCCGCCCGGTTCCTCAGCTGCGATGGAAACCGTCTTGCTCCACTGGCGAAAGTAATCGTTGCTTATGATGCGCTCTTCCGTTGATTCGATCGAATACTGCTTGGCGTCCGCATAGTGCTGCGACACCTTCTGCAGTAATTCGAGACCGTCGGAAGGAAGCGGCAGTTCGGACTGGGGAGCGGCCTGGATCGGCTGTGGAAAAAGGATCGCAGTGCAGATGAACAACGAGAGTTTCATGCGTAACCCTCCCGCGCAACATTCTACCCTCACAGATCGCCAAGTAGTTTTTCGAGCGCATAACAGAAATCAAGCGACTTCCAAAACGAATCCACATGGTCGGTTGACCGCCAAACCGGAAGTTACTCCTTCTTTGCTGACGGGCTGGCGCCGAAAGGCAACTGCGGATCCTTCGCTTACCACCCCCAAACTGAAAAGCGTTTGGGGCCCCGTGCGCTCTGGATGACAGTACATTTGGTGGGTTCAAGATGGCTGGCGCTTTTTGGATGTTGGTGTGATTCAGGAACGGCTCTGGCGGTTTTAACGGGCATTGATCTTGACGATTTACCTTGACAGAACGTGAGGGAGAAGACAAACCTGATTTAACCTCGAAGTTCTTTCTCCAAGGACGACCCATGACTCCGAAAAGACAACTTTCCCTCCTGGCTCTCTTCCTGGCCATTGCCTCCGCCGTTGCATCCATCCCTTTGAGCGCCCAGGGCGCACCTCCGCGCAGGCCGCGCATTGCGGTGCTGGACTTTGACTACGGCACGGTGCAGAGCTACTCCTCAGCCATGTTCGGCAGCAATGTGGACGTGGGCAAGGGTATCGCCGACCTTCTGGTCACCGACCTGGTGAAGGACGGCACTTTCTCGATCATCGAGCGCAAGGCCCTCGACAAGATCATGACCGAGCAGAACTTTTCCAACTCAAACCGCGCCGACCCCACCAGCGCCGCCAAGCTCGGCAAGTTGCTCGGTGTGGATGCAATCCTCATCGGCAGCATCACTGAGTTCGGCAATGAGACCAAGAAGACGGGCCTCGGCGGCGCCGGCGGAAACTGGGGCGGCTTTGGCCTGGGTGGTTTAAGCCATTCCAACTCCAAGGCCAACGTCGGCATTGACGCCCGGCTGGTCAACGTAGACACGGGCGAAATTCTGGCTGTGGCTGAGGGCAAAGGCCAGTCCAGCCGCTCAAGTACTTCCATGACCGGCGGCGGCGGCAACTGGCACGGCTTTGGCGCGGGGAACGCCGACTTTGGCTCCAGCGACTTCCAGAACACCATCATCGGTGAAGCCACAAAGACCGCCGTAGATGCGCTCGTCAAGGACCTGGTCTCTGACTCGGGCAAGGTGAGCGTCCGCACCATTACCGTCGAGGGACTTGTGGCCGCGGTCGATGGCGGCCAGATCATCCTCAACGTCGGCGCCAGGGCAGGCGTGAAGGTGGGTGACGAGTTGCAGGTGCTGCGCGTTGGCCGTGAGATCAAAGATCCGGCCACGGGGGCCGTCATTCGCCGTCTCACCACGGCCATCGGCACGGTGCGCGCCACAGATGTCGACGATTCTTCCGCCGTTTGCACTCCTGTAGCCGGCACTGACTTCAAAGTCGGCGACATGGTGAAAACCGTTACGCAGTAGTTGCGCACAGCCAGCAGTAGCAAAATGCCCGCCGCGCCCACGCGCCGCGGGCATTTTTTGTTTTTCCTGGACTCCAAGTTGCAGTATCGCAACCATCACATTCCGAACACTGTGGTGCGTGCTATGGTTCAAAGCCGAAAGGCGGAACCATGAAGAGACTCCTCGCAATCCTGCTTTGCATTCTATTTCCGGCAATGGCGTTCGCTGGAGAGAACAGCTACAAGATCGCCTATGACGGCGGTTCGTTGCCCGACGCGAAGGCCGGAACTGAGATGAAGCTTTTCATCGAGGGAAGCAACATCCGGATCGCAAAGGGAAAAGGCGAGGTGGTCACCATTCCAGCTTCAGCCGTGACGGAGATCAGCTACGGCCAGGACGTACATCGCAGGGTCGGTGCTGCAATCGGAGTGGCGTTGGTCTCATTTGGCATCGGCGCGCTTCTGGCTCTCTCAAAGTCGAAAAAGCATTTCGTCGGAATCACCTGGGATGACGGCGGCAAGAAGGGCGGGCTCGCATTCCAGGCCGACAAGAGCGACTATCGCGGCTTATTGGCCGGGCTTGAAGGCATTACAGGCAAAAAAGCCGTCGATTCAGATGCGATGACGGTAAAGAACTGACGCTTGTCCTAAATCCGAGGCCATCAGTACGCGCCACTCCGCGTCGCAGCGCATCGCGCCCGGTGGTGCTACCTTAAACTCTGACGGCCCCTATGAACCGACGCACGCGCAGAACGCTTCTCATCGTCGCCGGAGTGAT
>PLST01000352.1:7770-21552 GCA_003164255.1 Acidobacteriaceae bacterium
CCGCCCACGCGCACGCCGGAGTTTCAGCAGTTTGTTGACGCTACAGGGATTGACTGGGAGCGCGACCTCGACGAAGTAGCCATCTCTCTGCACCGCATGCCCGATCCCGATGGGCCGAACGGTCCTGTCGCTTATTCCATGGTCCTGGTGGGCAAACTGACAGGAGCGAAGCTCAACAGCTGGCTTGATGCCCACGCCACCTCGCGCGAAATCTACGACGGACACACGATCTACAACATTCCGTCCCAGGCGCGCACGGTCCGCGTAACGCAAATCGGCTACGACATGCTCGCCTTGTCAAACACGCCCACGACCGAGCAGATTCACTCCATCATCGATCGGCATCGCACCGCGGCGCTGCCTTTCGCGGGCTCGTCCCTGCTGGCCCAGCACTACCACGATGTTCCCCTGCTTTCGCTCGCCTGGGGCCTGGGCCAAATCGGCCTGCCGTTTTCTGAGAGCGGCGCCATCAGCATCTTCGGGCTCGAGTTGCCGATCCAGGCCGACTCGACCATCATTGCCAGCATTCGCTGGACCGGCTCGCTGCACCTGCGTATAGAGGAAATCGCGCCCAGCGAGGAAAAGGCAGCCGGCCAGGCCGCGGCCCTCGCTACTCTTGTAACCATGGCCCGCGGATTTACCGTGCCCCTCGGCAACAACCCTGCAAACAACGGGCTCAAGGAGCTGCTCAAGACCACCGAGGTGACGCAAAAACAAGACCGCGTGGTCGTCACTGCCTCGCTGCCGTCGAATGCGCTCGCGAATCTGGCCCAAGGTGCGAGCTCTGACACGAGCCCCGGTGCGAATCTTGACAAGAATTCGCCGTCGAACGCGCAGACGCCGCCTCCGGCAACCGGAACTGGGGCCGATGCTTCAAAATAAGTCGAGCAGGGTTCCGGCTGCCGGCCCTGTATACGCTCTACTGGATCGCCACCGTAAACCCGGTGAATATGAGTGTGCTCGCACTCGTGTCTGAAGAAAGGGCGTCGAAGCCCACCAGGCCGCCGCCAGCAGGCGGTGTCCCGGTCAACGTCCCCACCTGCTGATCGTTGATAAACAGCATCGCCTGTGTGCCCTTGGTCTGAACGCGGACGGAGTTCGCCGCCCCGGCCACTTTCTGAACTGCATTGCTCGCTGTCCACGGAATCGCAGTTGCCCAACTCGTGCTACCCGGCACCATTTGCAGAACGGCAAAGCTCCCCTTCGCGGGCGACGCGAAGAATGCGTAGTACGAAGTGTAGTCCTTGGCCCAGAAAATCACTCCCCCATCCTGATCCTCAAACTTGTCTGTCGCCAACGTATTGAAAGTGGTGCAAACGGACGCGTCGCCGTACTGGTCAGTGAAGTAGATGAGGCCGCGCCCAATATTCGGATTCGCTAGCGTAACAGTGGCGTTGCCGCCGGCTACGCTCACCGAGGTAGCGCCATTGGGGGCAACATTCAAATTGGCGTTGGCCGCAGTGAACGTATCCTGAAACACCACCGTTCCAGGACAAGTGGCCGCCGCGGCCTGCAATGCTGAAAACACTCCCATGATCGTCATGCAAAAAACCAACTTGCCCATCGTGCGTCTCCTGTTCTTCCCGCATCCGGCTGCCAATTCCGTGCCGGGCGTTCAAGACTTTGGGGAATGCGCGAGCCGTTTCTTGCTCCCCCGCGCAGCATTTACGGAACGGCGATCTGGAAATCCGTGAAGTCCATCGGCTCTGCGCTCGTCGTCGATGTCTCCGAGTAGATTCCCACGTTGCCTCCGCCCGACGGCGCGACGCCCGTGATCGTGCCCACCTGCGTGCCGTTCACGTAGAAGGTTGCCAGGTTTCCCTTCGTCGTCACCTGCAGGTTATTGCTTACGCCCACGCCCTTCGCAACCGCGGCATTGGCCTGTTTTGCAAAAAGAGTGGTAAAGCTGCCGTTGTTGTTGGAGCCCACATAGAACTGCCCATCGACCGTTACTTCGAACAGATAGTAGGTCCCCGGGCCGATCCCCCAGAATGTGATGCCGGCTGCTTCATTCTCAGCCTTCGCGGTGGCCGGCGCACTCACGGTTGCGCACAAACTCAAATCGCCATACTGGTTGACCGTGTATTGAAGACTCTGTCCAAGCCCCGCCCCCGTAAAATTGAAGTCGGCTTTGCCGCCACCCATTGTCACTTTGACGGTCGGACCCGTCGTCGTATTCCAGCCGGGGCCCTGTGTCGCAAACGTGTCGTGGTAGGTCACATTGCCGGGGCAAGTGGCTGCTGCCGCCGGCAACACTGAAATCAGGCTGAACAGGATTGCTGTTTGAAATCCATTGCGCATTGGTTGTTTCCCTTTCCCGCGCTGGCCGCTTGTTATGCCCCGGCGCGATTCAAAAAAACATTCAATTTCTGGGCGGGAAGAGCATCCTGCCCGCCCTCGCACTCCATCAATCGTTAAGCCGCCGCCCTCACGGAATCGAAACCGAGAAATCGGAAACATCCATCGTCTGCGGGCTGGTGTTCGACGAAGAAAGAATGAAGCCCGTCAGCCCTCCACCCGGTGGCGGCGTATCGGTAAACGTCCCCACCTGCTGGCCGTTGATGAAAAACGTGGCCACGCCGCCCACCGTTTGCGCGCGCAGCACATTCGTCACGCCCACTCCTTTTTGAATCGCGTCGCTCGGCTCCCAGGGCAGCGGAACGTCCCAGTCTCCGGGCGCATTCTGGTGCGCGACGATGAACTGGCCGTTCACCGAAACCTCAAAGCAGTAGTAATTGGTGCTGCTCACAGCCCAGAAAATCACCCCCGCAGCCTGGTCTTCCGCTTTGTCCGTAGCCGGCGCGCTCACCGTTGCGCACACGCTCACGTCGCCAAACTGCGCGGCCATGTATTGCATGGGAATGCTGATGCCTGGCTTCTGAAAGTTTGCCTCGGCCTTGCCGCCGCTGATTGTCAGCGAAAAGTCCACGGGCTTCACGCTCCTGTATGCGGCATTGGGCGCAGCGAATGCGTCCTGGAATGCGACAATTCCCGGACAGGTGGCCGCCATCGCCGGTAGCACTCCGAAGATTGCCATCGCCAATGCTGTTGCCGTTGCACTCCGCACTTTTCAGTTCCCTTTCCTGCTACCTCGGCGTCAAGCTCTCGAATCTGAAACTTTCCCCCTTACGGCGTTGCCACGGTAAGTCCTGAAACGTCCCAGGTGGACAAGCTGGTGACGGACGACGACGCATAGAATCCCACGAGGCCGCCTCCCGGCGGCGGAGTTCCGGTCGCTGTGCCCACCTGCTGATCGTTGACGAACACTGTAGCCACATTGCCCCGGGTCTGCACGCGAAGCGTGTTGCTCGCTCCCGTCCCTGTCGCTACGGCGGCATTCACCGCCCATGGAACTGGGTGCGTATAAGCGCCCCCATTTACCTGCTGGCCCACCGCGACCTGGCCGTTTACCGTAATTTCAAGGATGTAGAAGTTGTTGTCGTCGGTCGCCCAGAAAACAATCCCCGCGGTCTGGTCTTCAGCCTTGTCCGTCGATGGCGTCGCAAACGTGAGACAAACGTTCACGTCTCCGTACGGGGCGCCGCGATACTCACCCATGCGCGCCATTCCCTGCTTCAGAAAGACCACTTCAGCCTTGCCGTCTTTAACGGTCACCGTGCTCTCTGGTGCGGGAGCGACATTGAGGGCCGGGTTCGGCGTCGTGTAAGCATCCTGAAACACGACCGTTCCAGGACAGGTTGCGGCCATTGCCGGCAATGCCGACACCAGCCCTGCCATCAGTACTGTTGCCCTTCTCATTCGCATCGTCACTCCCCTCTCCTCTCGCTTGCTGGCACCGGGATTGAACCGGTTTTCTGTCAAGGCTTGGTCACGGTCAAATCCGAGACATCCCACGTATCCGCGGTCTTGGATGAGCTCCCGGTAAAGAAGCCCACCTGACTTGTCGCAGCAGGAGGAGTACCCGTGAACGTTCCCACCTGTTGATCGTTGATGAAAAGCGTTGCCGTGTTTCCCGCAGTCTGAACGCGCAGCGTATTCGCTACGCCCACTCCCATTTTTGTTGCCGCGCTGGCTTGCCACGGCACGGCGAACGTCCAGGTTCCGTTCAGCGAGAGCTCGGAAACGCAAAATGCACCGTTCACCTGAACCTCGAAGACGTAGAAGTTGTTCAGGTCTGACGCCCAGAAAATGATCCCTGCGGTCTGGTCTTCCGCCTTGTCGCTCGCCAGCGGGCTTACCGTCAGACACACATTTCCATCGCCATATTGGGTCCCCTGGTACTCCATCGCGCGCCCCATCGGCGCCTTCAGAAAGGTGATCTCGGCCTTGCCTCCCTGCACGGTCACCTTGCTGCCCTCCGTCGTCTCCGCGTTGAGCGTCGGGTTCAGCGTAGTGAAGTCATCGTGAAACACCACCGTCCCCGGACACGTTACGGCCAGCGCCGGCACCACGGCGAACAATCCAAGAATTACTGCGATTGCAACTACATTGCGCATGGGGAATCTCCATTTCTCGCGCAACTCGCTTTCGGCCGCGCTTGCTCGTCCTTTACAGTCGACCAACATTCTGGCTGGCAACTGCGCACCGGCTGGTGGGCAGCCGCACAGGTTTGAATCAAGTCTTGTTTGGGCCGCTCTCCAGAGGGAATTAGGAGAGTTGGGAAGATTGACCTCTCAAGCTACGTAACGATACCTTGAAACCGGCACGCCCTTCAATGAATTCTTTGCTTGAATGGTCTTTGCCGGGCGACTTCAAACGAGCGCCCCGTTTCCCCAGCAGCCGGAAGGGACCCAAAAGCGCGGGAGCCCGGCTGAGTTCGCGGTGCAATTTCAGAACTGGTGCTCCAAACTGCCGGAAGCTCTTTTGCCGTTTGCACTTCCCTTCGATCGAGTCAAAAGGAGGTCCCATGCAGCCGTCCTGCTCCAATCGCTTTGCCTATCTTGTGTGTACCGCCGGCTTCTGCCTTTTCCTGGCCAGCGCCGTCGCCCGTGCCCAGGACATCAAGCTCAACGTCACGTACATCTGCAACGGCGAGCGCGAATACGTTGAGAGCTGCAACATCCGCGACACCTCTGACGCATCCACCTGCCAGGTCGCCCATCCTGACCGCCCCCAGCATAACGGCTTCATGGCCTACACCTCTGAAACCCGCGGCGCGCTTAAAAAGCTGCTGCCCACCTGCACCCAGCCCACGGCGCAGGAGCTTGCCAAAGCGGACGCCTTCCAGAAGAAGCAGCAGGAGATTCTGCAACAGAACACGCTGAAGGCTAATCCGCAAATGACGCAGCAGGCAGCACGGCCCACCGCGCAAAATCAGCCTGCCGCGGGCTACGCCACGCCTGCGCCGCCCAAAAATGCTGAAGAACGCGAGATGCGCCGTTGCGTTTCCTCCGGCCGATTGGCTTCGAGCTGCACCGGCAACCAGTTGCTGGGCGCATTCACGGGCATGATCTCGTCGGTGCTGGGTTCGGGTGACAGCCAAAAGAAAGCGCCTCCGTCCGTGCCGAACATGGCCGGGGTGTTTCAGGGCGCGGGGGGATGGCGGCTCGACTTTGTTGACGGTGGCGTGCTGGTGAATTGCACGGGCCTGTCGCCCAACCAGGAAACCTACTCCGTGAGCTTCAAAACCGGACACGCCGTGCTCACGATTGCCACTACACCCAGACCTTTGGTGCTCAACATTCACGGCGATAGCATTACTGGACCGCCTGGCCCCGTCACCATTGACGGCGTCATCGCCGCCGGCTACGTTGGCGGAGCCCAGGGCACGGGAGCAGCCTACAAGGACTCGGCCGGCAACCTCTACGATGCGAACAAGAATCAAATCGCCGGGAACGCCAACGCCGGCTACACCAGATTTGCGCCCAAACGCGTCACCTGCCCGGCCATCAATCTCTCGTCAAAAGGCGCAGGAGTCGGCATCCAAACCATGCAGACCAATCTGCTGAAGACCGCGTTCGGTGGCGACACTGGCGCGCCCACGCCTGCCGGCATCCGCATGGAGGGCATTTACGCGGCTGCTACAGGCTTCAGTCTGGAGTTCTATCCCGAATCGGTGATCCTGGGCTGCGGCCCCGATGCTGCCCGCGCTTATCCCTACACCGTTTCTGATGAGGGCTCACCCATCATCAAGATCGACGCCGCTGACCACCCGCTCTCGCTGGCCATTCGGCCAGACGGATCGCTCGACCCAGGCAGCTCCGCGGCTTACCAGGTGCATGGCCGCATCGTGATCGGCCAGGACGACAACGACGACTTCACCTTCGCGCCCATGGAGCTTGTCTGCAATCTCGGCTCCCTTGTGCCGAGCGCGCAAATCCCCATGACCGGAGGCTCCGCGCCCGGCATGGTAGCCGCTGCCGCATTGGGCGGCTCTGCTGCTGCAGGCGCGACCGGCACCGGCCTCGCCACTCCGCAGGCGCCACTTGGCAACGCCGTCCTCTCCATCGTTTCAGGACTTGCCGCGCAGCCGGGCACGCCCAATGCCCTCGCCGGTCATCCCTACATCCTGCTGCGCCAGACCTACGCTGATTCGCTTGCTGCCGGCGGCGTCTCCGTGCCACCCGGAGTCTCGCCATATATGTATGCCGGCCAGGCCTGCGGCACCCACACGCCCGACTGCCAAAAAATCTCTGCCGCCATTCAGGCCCAGGCGGCTTCCGCCATCCGCGCCGACGCCAATGGCAGCGCCACATTGCCCGGCGTGCTGCCGGGAACCTACTACCTGATGGTTTCAACGCGCTACAACAACCAGCCCTACGCGTGGGGTCAGCCTGTCACTCTTCACTCCGGGACCAACACGCTCAGGCTCGACCTGAGCAACGCGACACCGATCCGTTAATTCTTCACGAACCCCTCGCGCGGGTCGTCCTGCAATGCGCACGGCGATGACGACTGCCGTCTAGCGCGCCTTCAATCCCAACGCACCCACAACGGAGCCATCCACCTGCGCCGGCTGACCGTCTTGCTTTGTCACCACGCCGAAACCGCCGCGATAATCCCACATCGTCCAGCCGATTCCATCAGCCTCAAACGCCGTGCGCACATCGTGGATCCAATTGGCGCGCGATACCGGATCGGAAAATCCGCGGTAGGCGCCAAACTCGTTCGAAATCAGCGGCACGCGATTCTCCTTGCCCCACGCCGCCGCCGCATCCACCATCATGCGGATGCGTCGCGCATTCCAGCCATCCAGCCAGTAACTCTCCAGCGCATACCGGTTCGCCGCATCCGGAACCTCCGCAAGCAGCGCCTGCATTCCAGCGTCGGTCGGCGGATAGGGAATTCCATGCGTCGAGATCCACCACGACAGCCCCCAGCTCGCGCCCTGGTGCGTGAACTCGTGCGGATCGTAAAAGTGAAAGTTGTAGATCACGTTGCCGTCGGCCAGCGGATGCAGCGTGAGCAAATCCTGGATGTCGGAGTAGTTCGGCCCCGTGGCAATAATCGTGTTGCGCGGCGCTGCCTGGCGGATCGCCGCCGCCAGCTGCTCCTGGATGCCGGCCCAGCGGTAACCGTCGCTCACCTCCGGCTCGTTCAAAATCTCAAAGAAGACGAGATTCGGATCGCGATTGGCATAGTGCGCGGCCAGTTTGCGCCACAGCGCCGCCAACTCGTCCACCTGGTAGTCGCTGGTGCGTAGCTGCTGCTTGTAGCTGTCGCCAGGATGCATATCGATTTCGACCGCAAGCCCGTTGGCCAGCATTGCATCCACGGCGTGGTCAAGCCGGCTCACAAAATCGGCATTCAATCCATCCGCCCCGCGCGGATACTGCTCCAGCGGAACGGGATCGATGCTCAGCCGCACGTTGTCAAAACCGAGCTGCGCCATGAGCGTTATGTCCTTCTCATCCGTGTATCTGTTTGTGCGCGCCGCGGAGTAGTCGGCCGACTGCGCAAACCACTCTGACGCGTTAATGCCATGCTGCAGATGGCGCGCGCGCGCAAAAGCTGTCTGCAGTTCCGTGCTTCTGTCCTGCGCGGCCAACGTCAACGTGCAAAGCGCAAACGTGAACAAGAACAAGGCAACGTTCCGGGTAAACAAGAAAGCTAGCCTGCGGAATGAAAGTTGCATCATGAATCCTCCTGTGAGTCCTGAAGCCAAAACGTGATCCGAGCCAACCATACCACGCGCCCCGCGCGCATGCGCCTTGCGGAACGCCAGGAAAAGAACCAAAATAACTCAAAGATTGATGAAAGCGGGTGATGAATGAATCGACTCCCCTTCCGGCCATCGGCGCCGCGCATTCTCATCCTCGCCGCCCTCAGCCTTGCCGCGCTCTCCCTGCCTGCCCAGACGTCCAGCCCCGCGCAAGCGCCTTCGACCCCTGCGGCTTCACCAGCCCCGCCGCCTTCAGACCATCAGCTCGCAGAACCGCCCGCATCCAAATCGAATCCTGACAATGCGTGGCTCGCCAGAACTTCGAAGCTCTACTACTCCTCCTCAAAAGCCGGGCTCACCGGATTCGATTGCGAAGCGCATCCTGATTGGCAGGCGCTCATCACCAGCGCCACCCATGGTGACCCTCTGCCCGCCGACGATCCGCGCATGATCTTGCTTAAATCCGTCAAAGTGGCCATTCACGCCCACATGAGGGGTGCTTCCACCATCGACTGGACCGACACGAACCAGAACAATCCCGCCGATCAACATTCCATCGACACGCTCGATGGCCTGCACCGGACCGTCGAGCAGATGCTCGAGGGCTTTCTGCAATTCTGGACGCCGTTCATTGAAAGCTCGATCGTGCCCGACTCCGCGGACGGCCTCGACATTACCCACACACCCACCGTGCACACCATTCATGCCAGGCAGGGCGACACGGAACTCACTGAGGTCTTCTCGAGCGACCTCATCCTCGAGCAGTTCAACGTGAACATGAGCGGCATCTCCATCAAGTTCGCTCCCTCCTATAAACCCACGCCGAACGGACTGCTGGTATCCAGCTTCAGGGCGCACGTTGTGCCTGCCGGTACACCGCCCGGCCAGGCACAGGACATGAATGTCGACATTGACTACCAGGAAATCAACGGATTTCCCATCCCCGACAAGTTGAATATGGAAGTGATCGGCACCGGCAAATTCAACTTCACGCTCGACGGCTGCGCCACCAGCACAAAATAGCCACCATCATCGCCCGCGCAGGCCGATCGCCCTCAACCAGCAGCTCAAAACAAAAGCGGGTCCCGCCTGCGGGAGCCGCTCGTTGCTTCAATCAATGTCGCGTTAGTTCCCTGACGTGGCCGTGGTGTCGGAGTCCAACTGGGCTACTTCGCCGTAGGTCGTGCGCAAATACTTGTGCGGATTCACCGGCACATTGTGCACCCGGACTTCATAGTGAAGATGCGGCCCGGTTGCGCGGCCCGACTCGCCTACATAGCCGATCACCTGTCCTCGGCTCACATGCTGGCCCGGAACCACCGCCGTTGCGGAAAGATGCCCGTAAATCGTCATCACGTCGTGCCCGTGATTCAGAACAACTTCGCGTCCATACCCCGCGCCCATGGCTGCATCGGAAACATTGCCGTCCGCTGCGGCGCGCACGGGCGTGCCGTACGGCGCATCAATGTCGAGGCCCGAGTGGAATGCGCCTTCACCGTTGATCGGGTCTTCGCGCTCGCCGAAGCTTGAGGCTACGCGGCCCTCGAGCGGCCACATGGAGGGCGCATCGGCGAGCGCCGTCCAATCGCCCGTAAAGTCGGGCGAAAGTCCGCTTTCAAGCGCACGCGAAATCCGTCCTGACAGCGCGGCGTCGCGCAACGTATTAAATTGGTCGATCGATCCGGCGATTTGCTGCTGACTGGGATGGTCGGTCTGCGCCAGGCCGGCTGGTGTGGGCGCTGCCGCGCTCGCTGCGGCCTCTCGCTTGGCTGCGCTCAGCTTGCTCTGCCGCAGTCCGTAAAGAGCCGTCACTTCATTGGCCAGCGCGCCCAGCGAAGCCACCTGCACATCGCGGTCGTGCGCAATCTGCGCCATTTGCTTGTAACTCTTGCGCAGGTTGTCCTGCTCCGCGCGCATCTGGTTAAAGCTTTCTGTCTTCAGCAGCATCCGCGTATACGAGCCGGCAAGTCCCACAATCGTGAACGCACCGATCAGGGCCGCGGCAACAAATCCATACGCATAGTGGATAGGCAGCGGAATCTTTCGAATCCGGCCGTCCTCATCCCTGGCAACAAAAAGAATGTAATAGCGCTTGCGTAGCATATTCGCCCTTCATCCCTGCGACCCGCAGGACCGCAATTCGCCGCTAGCCAAAATGGCGCAAGAAACCGGAACCTTCCGGTCTCTCAAAAGCATGCACATCCCGTTTGGGGGACAGTAACGTGAATGTCTTAAAAGGTTAACAAACCGCCCTTGGCCGGGTCAATGGACTGTCCCCCAAAAGGTCAAACTTTGGTTATGCCGTGCGGCGGTTTGGCTCATTAAGGCACCCAACCGCCCTCTTTCCGGGACTCCAGGAACCTACCCGCTTCCCAGCCAACTCCAGTTAAATCAATCGCTTTTTCAGCCTATGGCACGCTCTATTCAAAATCGGCATCAATTTGCACCACTTTAAAGGCATGTCCCAGAATCGGACACTCCCGCCGGACGCCCTCTGTGCCCTATGCTCAATGCATGCCGTCGAAACCAGGCCCTGCCAACCCCACTCGACGAGCCCGCGCAACCGAGCCGGGCGAGCTGGCTATCCTTAGCCAAGTTCGCGCCAGGGCCACCGCGAAGGCGCCCGGCCTCCGCCTCGGCATCGGCGACGACTGCGCCCTGCTCCGCCTGCGCCCCGGCGAGGAAATGGCTGTCACCACCGACCTCTCCATCGCCGGCCGCCACTTCCGTCTCGATTGGCATCCGCCTGAATCCATAGGCCATCGCGCCCTTGCCCGCGGGCTCAGTGACCTTGCCGCCATGGGCGCGCGCCCCTTGGCCGCATTTCTTTCTCTCGGCCTGCCCCGCGAGCTCACCGGAGACGTCTCCGCGTCGGCAAAAGGCAAAACCTGGATCTCGCGCTTCTACGATGGACTCCTTTCCCTCGCCGAGCCCTCAAGAACTCCGCTTGCCGGCGGCGATCTGGCCGAGTCGCCCGTCGCCGTGGCTGACATTGTGCTGGTGGGCGCGGTTCCTTGCGGCCGCGCTCTTCTCCGGTCCGGCGCACGGCCCGGACACTTGCTCTACGTCACCGGCAGCCTGGGAGGCGCCGCGGCAGCCCTCGCCAAGCTCGCCGCCAATCCTGAGCCGCTCCGCATCCCCAAGCGCCTGCTCGATTCCCTGGCCCCGCATCTTTACCCCGAGCCGCGCCTCGCCCAGGGACTCTTTCTCCAGCGACGCCGCCTTGCCACCGCCGCCATCGATCTCAGCGACGGCCTCTCGACCGATCTCGCCCATCTCTGTCAGGAATCTGGCGTCTCCGCCGAGCTCGATGCCGCCCGGCTCCCGATCCATCCCAACGCCACCCTAGCCCAGGCCCTCGATGGCGGCGAAGATTACGAACTCCTCTTTACCGCCGCGCCCGGCACACATGTCCCCCGGTCCATTGCCGGAGTTCCCGTCACCTGCATCGGCCGCATTCTTCGCCGGAACAAATCCCGTCCTGCCGTTACGCTGTGTACCGCTGAAGGCAGCCAGCCGCTCCAGCCGCAAGGTTGGGAACACTTCTCCTGAGTGCCGCGCATTCATCCAAAAAAACCACGCCAACCCGCAACCCGGCTATCATCTGAATTGTGAAGGCCGGCAGCCAAACCCGCGCCCGCTCCCCATCGTCGCCCATCCCCTTGTCCCCTTTTGACATATCGGGTGACCAGTTCGCCCATGCCTGGAGCTTGTTCGACTCCCAGCTACCGCCCATCGCCACAGCCGAAGCGCCCCTCAAAGCCTGGTTCCGGCAGGTCCTCCACAATTTCGCGCCCCGTGCCGATCAACTCGCGCAGCTTTCCTCCACCGCGGCCTTCCTCTTCGGTTTCGACGTGGAGGCCGCGCGCGCCCGACCTGAAAATGCCGCCCTGCTGGCCGCCGACTCAGCCCGCGTCGTGCTGACGGAACTGGCCAACCGCGTCCGCGTCCACGTCGGACCTGTCACCGCGGAAGTTTTCAACACCTGGATCGAAGAAATTAGAAAAGTCACAGGCGCACATGGAAACGCGCTGCTCGCCCCGGTTACAATCGCAATCACAGGCTCACGCACCGTCCCCGGCATCAGCAATCTGGTACAACTCATTGAAGACGGCGCCTCCCTCAGCCTCCCCATCCCCAATGTTCGTGAGCGCATTGAACGCTTTGTAGGAGTCTGAATCGAGTGAGCATTTTTTGGATTGGAAGCGAACCACACGCCCCCCTTGCCGTCGTGCCTTGTCCGCGCGGCGATGCCTATCTGCTTGAAGCCCTCAATGAACTAAAGGCGGGCGGCATCCAGACCATGGTCTCCCTGCTTGAAAAAGACGAAGCAGAAATGCTTGGCCTTGGCCTGGAAGGACAAATGGCCGAGTACATCGGCTTGCGCTATCTTTCTTACCCCATCCGCGACGCCCATGTTCCGCGCAATCGCAAGGACTTTCAAAACTTCGTTCTGGGTATTGCCGATCGCGTGACCAAGGGCGAAAATGTGGGCGTTCATTGCCGGGGCAGCATTGGCCGCGCCACCATTACCACCGCCTGCACGCTCATTGAGATCGGCTGGAAGCCCGGCGATGCCTTGGAGGCCGTGCGGGCTGCGCGTGGATGCCTCGTGCCCGACACCTTCGAGCAGGAGTGCTGGATCCTCGAGTACACGCCACAGGAGTAATTGTCCGGAGTGCCCGTCGTGGATGCCCATCTCGGATGATTGTCAGGAGTGATCCGGTGAACGCCCGCATGCCGACCGTCGATTTCGCCTTTCCGCATGCGTGGCAGGCGGAGATCCTCCCTGCGCGGCCCGCCATCCTGCCCACGCGCCATTTCGTTTATCCAGCCAGCGCTGATGAAGTGGAACGCGGCGCACTGGAAGTGCTTGTTCGCCCCGCAGGCAAGAACGCGCAACCGTTTCTGGCGACGTGCGCGCTGGGCTTCAACGATCCGGCCGTGCCCACCGGCCTCTGGTCCGCACCCAATCCTCTTGAACTCTGCGCTGTCTCCGGCGGCTACGCCTACATCCTCGACACCACGGCGCCTGAGGATTTCACCATGATCGCCTATCGCCCTGTGCTTCAAGTGCACGCCGCCACGGCCGACAACCTGCTCCTGTTCATCGGCCATCGCTCCATCCTCGCCTGGGGCCCGGGCGGGCAGGCATGGGAATCAGGGAAGCTCTCCGACGAAGGTGTAACTGTAACGGCAGTTGAGCGCGGAGTGCTGAGGGGCCGCGGCTGGGACCTGCTCACCGATAAGGAGACGCCATTTGCGCTCGACCTTGGCAACGGGCTGCGCGTCCCCTAGGCACGCTCGCAGACGGCCGCTCGGCCCGCCAAAATCGGCTCATAGCCCCGGTACACGCCTTCAAACACGCTGTCCCAACTCGCTGTCAGCGCATACGCCCGCGCCGCCAAGCGCATCTCAGCATGTTTCGCCGGATCGGCCAGCACCCCGGCCACCGCCGCGGCAAACCCCTCGTCCGGCACAATCCGCCCCGTCTGGCCGTCGCGCACAATCGTGCACGGCCCCCCGTCGGGAGTCACAATCGCCGGAACGCCACTCGCTAGCGCCTCCAGCACCACATTGCCGAAGGTATCGGTATGCGACGGGAAAACGAAAACGTCCATCCCGGCGTAGGCGGAAGCCAGTTCCTCGCCCCGCAGCACGCCGGTGAACTCCGCATGCGGCAGTTGCTCCCGCAGCCAATCCTCATCGCCCCCGTGGCC